>JBGTFI010000315.1:0-6017 GCA_041747335.1 Phycisphaeraceae bacterium
CGGCTTACGCCGCGCGCGAACTCGCGAGCCACGGTCCCGGATCAGCCTGAAAAAGCGCGCGACTTTTTCGCGCGCGAACCCGTTCGATGGGTTGCGCAGAGGGAGGGTGCTGACATGGAAGAGCCGAGACGCCAGCAAAGAAATCAAGAAACGCAAGCAGTTGCTCAGTAAAGCCTTGCAGCACCTCTTCCGCCTCAAAGGCCCTCCGATCATCTATGAGAAGGGCGAGGGCTACAAGGCTCGTTTCCACATCGATGACGGTTCTTACCCAAATTGACCCGGTGAAAATTCACCGGGCCACCTCGGCAATTCTCCGAATCATTTAATCATAGCGGTCTTCCCAAGTCATGTATTGACAGAAGGTTATCGCTTGCCCTCAAGCAGGGCTGCGTTTTTCTGATAGTGCTCGGGTGAATCTTCGCGAGTGGGGGGTGCAGGTCGGCACCGGTACCTGACGTCGCCTCGCGGGAGTTCTTCCGCCGAACCTGCCTCCTACGAGGCCTTTCTGGCTCACGCCAGGAAAGGCAGGTTCGGTGATGGATCACCAGCACGCAAACAAGGTTATCCGCTTCAAAGCGGAGCAATTGGCACGGCGGAAGGGATTCTCCAAGACGGATCGCGAAGACATCGCTCAGGAATTGTGGCTCCACGTGTGGGCGAACATCGGCAAGTTCGACCCTGATCGCGCATCGGAACGCACGTTCATCGTGAGGATTATCGAGAGCAAGGCTGCGTCCATCGCGCGGCACCGGTCGGCGGCGAAGCGGAATCCTGATCGTGAGGAGGTTTCACTGCAGGAGGTCGTCTCTGATGACGATGGACGGCTCGCGGCCGCGGCTGAGATGCCGTCGGAGCTTCGGGACGGGTTCGGCCGCGCACTTGAGGGCGAACCTTCCCAATCGCATCCGCATGGGGATCATGCGCCATCTTGAAGACAAGGGGCTGTGCGTTTATCTCAAATGACCTCGCGGGAGCATCACACGCTTGGGTATGTCTCTTATAGAAGCATCCGTCTCCCCCTGAACTGGAGTCTTTTCAATGACCCGGGAAGTCTATCGGTACGTCATCGCAGCAAGGGTTCCTATCGAGGAGGTGGTATCAACGCTGGGGCTGGCGATCGTGGCTGCTGAGTCGTTGCACGGCGCGGCACGCGTCCGCCTGGATGCGCGGCATTTCGTTGACGAATCCAGACACGCCTGCGTCATCGACGCGGCGACCGCCGTCGGCACCGACCTGAATCGGATCTTCGTCGGCTACCTCAGCCAGGAGTTCGGTGATGAGGCCTTCAAGGTCGAGCGGCTCGACCGTGTCCCGGCCGAGGCGGCTATGGCGGCATCCGCCTGATCCTCGGGTGGAGGGAGTCGGGGACCGTCATGACTCCCACGCGGGGTGGGGGGTGACCACGCGATGGTTTCTCCAAATGGAATCCCCCGTGCATGCACCGCGTCTCAGGCAACGGAACGCTTCGTCCCGCCCCACCGCTGAGGCCGGCGATCCCTTGCGATCCGGATGCGATCCCGGCGGCGCTGAAGGAATGCGACCAGTGGGTCACCTGGCGGTACATCGCCCGCGGGGGAAGGCCCACCAAGGTGCCCATCAACGCGAGAACGGGGCGGGAAGCGTCCAGCACCGATCCCTCCACGTGGTCCTCCTTCACCGAGGCGGTCAGCGCTCTCGGCGACGGTTCGAGCAACGCCGGCATCGGCTTCGTCTTCAGCCCCGATGATCCCTTCTGCGGGATCGACCTCGACGATTGCCTCAAGGAGGGCGCGCCGGTGCCCGAGGCCCATGCGATCGTCGACACTTTCAAGACCTACACCGAGGTGTCGCCCAGCGGCAACGGTGTGAAGTTGTTTCTCCAGGGCCGCAAGCCCCCGTGGGCGCGGTGCAGGTTGAAGGCCATCGGGGGTTTCAAGGAAACGGAAATCTACGACTCCGGCCGGTTCTTCACCCTCACGGGGCGCCGCGTGCCCGGAACGCCCGTCGAAGTCTGTCACCGTCAGCACGAGCTTGAAGCACTCTGTGGGCGGTTGTGGCCGCCCGCGGAGCTGTCGGGCGGTCCGGATCGGGCATCTCGTCGGCTTGGCATCGAAGACGACGAAGATCTCCTTGTACGCATGTTCAACTCGAGGCACGGCGCGGGAATTCGCCGGCTTTGGGATGGCGACACCGGCGCCCACGGTGGAGACCACAGCGCTGCGGACCTGGCGCTGTGCAACCACCTGGCTTTCTGGACCGGGCGCGACAGGGAGCGGATGGACCGGATGTTTCGGCGGTCGGGCCTGATGCGCCCCAAGTGGGATGAGGGCCGGGGTCAGAGCACCTACGGCAGGATGACCCTTGAGCAGGCCATGTCCAATGGCACCGTACGGTGCGCCACACGGCAGTCGACGCCTGGGGATGCAGGACACTGCGTTGATGAGAACGTTATCCCCCTGGGGAAGCGGGATCCGACATCGGGACGGCTCGTCTTGTCGCCGAAGCGAACCCTGCCCACCGCCGAGGCGTTCGTCGCCGAGTTTCATCATCATCGGGAAGGGCGGACACTCTACAGCTATGCCGGGACGCTACTGGTCTGGCGCGGCAACCGATTCGTCGAGATCGATGAGGAGACGCTGCGTCAGCGCCTCCAACCGTGGCTGCACGATGCCCTGCGCTACGTCCTGAACAGGAAGACCGGTGCGTTGGAGCCCGCGGACTTCGAGTCCAACCCCGGCACGGTCAAGGCGGCGGTCGAGTCGATCCGCGCCCACACACACCTGCCCGTCTCATTCACGCCGCCGCAGTGGCTCGATGACCGCGCCGAGGCGCCCGACCCCCACAACCTGCTGCCGTTCCCATCGGGGACGCTCGACCTGTCCACGGGCAGAACCATGCCGCCGACGCCAGCGCTCTTCAACATCAACGCCATCGACTTCGACTACGACCCGAACCCGCAACTGCCGGAGCGCTGGTTCCGGTTCCTCGAGCAGCTGTGGGACGATGATCTCGAGTCCGTCGAGCTGCTCCGGGAGTGGATGGGCTACAGCCTCGTGGCCGACACGTCGCAGCAGAAGATGCTTTTGCTCGTCGGCCCGAGGCGGTCCGGCAAGGGCACGATCGGCCGGGTGCTGACGCGATTGGTGGGCGCGGGCAACGTGGTCGGACCCACCACCTCCAGCCTGGCCGGGGCCTTCGGTCTTCAGCCGCTCATCGGCAAGAGCCTGGCGATCGTGTCCGATGCACGCTTCAATGGCCCGAACGTCGGGGTGGTGGTCGAGCGTTTGCTGTGCATCAGCGGCGAGGACGCGCTCACCGTCGACCGCAAGTTCCTCGGCAGCGTGACGATGAAGCTGCCCACGCGGTTCGTGTTTCTCACCAACGAGCTGCCCCGCATGAACGACGCCAGCGCAGCCCTGGCGGGCCGGTTCGTGATCCTTCGACTCACCAGGAGCTTCTTCGGGGAGGAGGACACGACGCTGACCCAGCAGTTGATGTCCGAGCTGCCCGGCATACTGGTCTGGGCGATCGAAGGGCTCAAACGCCTGCGCGTCCGCGGGCATTTCGTCCAGCCGCAGTCGGTCGCCGACGCGGTGCAGGACCTGGAGGACCTGGCCTCGCCGGTGATGGCCTTCGTCCGCGACTGTTGCGAGGTGGGCCCCGGCCACCGCACATGGATCGACGAGGTGTACGGGGCATGGAAGCGCTGGTGCGAAAGCGACGGGCGCAATACGGTCACCAGCAAACAGGTCTTCGGGCGCGACCTCGCCGCCGCTGTTCCCGGCGTGGTTTGCCGGAGGCACAGTATCCAAGGTCGCTTCTACGACGGCGTCGCGTTGCGCGATGGGGGTGCAATCTGATGCGCATCGCCGCTCCCAGCACTGTCAGCTACGACCTATGCGGCGCTTGTACCGCGATGAACCAGCTCCTGTGCCGCGCTTGTACCGCGATGAAAGCAGGCATTGCGGCACAGCTAAGGGCGGCATTTACAGGCGGTTGCAGTGGCTGTACCGCGATGTGCCGCGGACTCCCCCATGCACGCACGCGCACGGGCGCGTACGTGCGCACGCAGGAGAGAGGTAGCGCCCAATGGGATGTGTCGCGGCACATCGCGGCACACGCGGTACAGAACCCTCCCAGTTCGTCCCGTCTTACCCCGTTCACGTTCCCGCCCGTTCGCACCCGTTTGGCCCACGTCGCACCCTTCGCGCTGGGATGGCCAACGATCCCCTTCGCGCCCAAGGGCGGCCCACGGGCGGATGGGGCGAATCCACCAGAGTGGTGGAGCCTGGGGGCGAATCTCCACCCAGCCATAAGTACTTCTCGGCTCTGTCGGACCGGAGATGGCCTTGGGAACACCAACCGTTAGCGACTAACCGTAAAGGATAATCCCCATGAAGATCGAACTTCGCCCCCTCGACAGCATCAAGCCCTACGAGAGCAACCCGCGCGTCAACGACCCGGCGGTGGCGGCCGTGGCGGCGTCGATCCAGGAGTTCGGCTTCCGCCAGCCGATCGTCGTGGATGGCGAGGGCGTGATCATCGTCGGCCACACGCGCTGGAAGGCGGCCCGTCAGCTGGGCCTGGAGAAGGTGCCCGTGCATGTCGCCAACGGACTCAGCGAGGCGCAGGTCAAGGCTTATCGCATCGCCGACAATCAGACCTCGACACTCTCGAGCTGGGATAGCGACCTGCTCGTGGCGGAGCTCCTGGCGCTCAAGGATGTTGATTACGATCTCGACCTTGTCGGCTTCACCCCGGATGATCTGGCGCGGCTGTTTAGCGGCATTTCCGAGGGCGGACTGTGCGATCCTGATGAGGTGCCCGATCCGCCGGACGAGGCGGTCACCAGGCCCGGCGACCTCATCATCTTCGGCGACCCCCGCCCCGGGACGGGGCATCGCCTGCTGTGCGGCGACAGCGCGAAGGTCGAAGACGTCGATCGGCTGCTCGAGGGTGAGCCGATCCACCTGGTGAACACCGATCCGCCCTACAACGTGAAGGTCGAACCACGCTCTAACAACGCCATCGCGGCGGGCAATTCGTCGTTCAAGGCCTCGGGCAAGGCTCGAGGTTCCGGGGGGAAGCGCACGCACCACCAGGCGTTCGACGTCGCGCGCCAGGGCGAGAAGCACGCCACGCACACCAAGCTGCGGGCCAAGGACCGGCCGCTCGAGAACGACTTCGTGACCGGCGAGGCATTTGACGCGATGCTCCTGGCGTGGTTCGGCAACGCCTCGCGCGTCCTGAAGCCCGGCGGATCGTTTTACATATGGGGAGGCTACGCCAACCTGGGTAACTACCCCGGCCCGCTCAAGAAGTCGGGCCTCTACTTCAGCCAGGGCATCGTGTGGGACAAGGAGCATCCGGTTCTGACCCGCAAAGACTTCATGGGCGCGTTCGAGATCTGCTTTTATGGCTGGAAGGAGGGCGCCGGGCACAAGTTCTACGGCCCCAACAACGCCACCGACCTGTGGCACCTCAAGAAGGTCAACCCCCAGAGCATGGTTCACCTCACCGAAAAGCCCGTCGAGCTCGCGGCCCGGGCGATGCAGTACTCCTCGAAGCCCGGCGAGCACGTGCTCGACCTCTTCGGCGGCAGCGGCTCGACGCTGATCGCCGCCGAGCAGACCGGCCGGCGGGCGTTTCTGATGGAGATCGACCCGCTCTACTGCGATGTGATCGTCCAGCGCTGGGAGAAGTTCACCGGCGGCAAGGTTGAGCGCGTGCAATTGGAGACGGCGTGACATGGCCAAGGCCGACCTCACGGTGGTGCGCGAGCGCGTGCAGGAGGTGACGCGGCTGCTCCTGGCCGGCGCTGAGTTCGCTGACATCCGCCAGTACGCCTTGGAGCGCAAGTGGGAGGTCAGTGACCGGCACATCCGGCGCTACATAGAGCGGGCTTACCGCGGCCTGCGCAAGATCGGCAGGCGCCACCGCGGCCAGCTTCTGGGGCGGCATGTCATGCAGAGGCGGGCCCTCTACGCCCGCAGCGTCAAGGCCGGCGACATGCGCACGGCCCTGCAGGTGGTGCGCGA
>JBGTFI010000316.1:0-4190 GCA_041747335.1 Phycisphaeraceae bacterium
CTGGGCTTGGGGGCGTTCTTGGCTGCGGCCTTTTCGCGGGCCTGGCGTCCGAGCGCCTCGGACTCGGCGATCGCTTCGCACCAGCCTCGCAGGCGGTTGAGCGCTTCGGGTAGGTACTCCTCGGCGGGGGCGAGCGTCGGGAGCCACAGGCGATCCCATTCGACGCTCAGGAAACCATCAAACCCCACACCGTGAAGGCGCTGGATGAATCCCTCGATCCCGACGGTTCCCTCGCCGAGCGGGACATAGCCCGTGCCTTCCCCGATACGGGTGTCCTTGACCTTCGCCAGGCGGATGCGGTGGTTGAGCGTGGGCACGCTGACCCATCCGCCGCGATCGTTGGGGTCGATGCTTGCCGAGTTGGCGATGTTCCAGCTCAGCCCGACCATCGGATGGCTGATGACATCGAGCAGCCACCACCACTCTTTGGGTGTGGCGAAACTCCCGGCGTTCTCGAAGAGAATCTCGATTCCCAGTTCGGTTGCCTTATCGAGCGCCGGCTGAAGGTTCTTCGCGATGCGCAGCAGCACCGTCCGCCGGTCTTCTCCGGGTGATACTTCGTTTCCAAACACTCGCACGGAACGGCAACCGATGGCGGCTGCGTCTTCGAGCGACTGCAACATGGCCAGGCGCGTCTGGCGAATGCGGGTGCTGTCGCGGTGGTGCAGCGCGTGGGAGGTGCTCAGGCACAGCGGGGTGACGCCTGAGCCTTGGAAGGCCTGGGCCACTTTGCCTGGCGTGGAAAGGGCCGGATCGCACGCCAGCCCGCCCCCGCCGGGGCCGAGCGTTCGAAGCTCCACCCCGCCGTAGCCCCATTCGCGGGCGTGGTCGACGACCTGTTCGAGGGTCCACTGCGGGCAGGCGACCGTGCTGAAGGCGAACTGAAGGGGCATGGAAGGGGGCTCCTGCGGGATCGAGGCAACGTAAGGTATCGAATCGTCCGGCGGGCGTCCAAAGGGGGGAGAGTGGTCCGGGGTCCGGGGTCCGGGGTCTGGGGTCTTGGGTCCGGGGTCCACCCTGGCGAACGGGGTGGGGCTTGCGCCAGATGGCGGGGTTTCGGATATAATCTGGAGGGTTGTCCCGGTTTGGTCGACGCCTCATCATGTCCCCGGAGCGTCAGGATGTCCAAGTATCGTGGTTTCACGCTGATCGAGCTTCTGGTGGTGATTTCCGTGATTGCGCTGCTGATCGCGCTGCTGCTGCCGGCGCTGGAGCAGGCACGGTTCGCGGGTCGGCGGACGCAATGCACCTCCAACATCCGGCAGCAGGTGATGGCCCAGCTTGTCTATGCCGGAGATTCCGGAGGGCGGTTCGCCGAGCACAACGACCCCTGGCCGGAGTATGTCCGTTCGCCCTCCAACACCAGCCGGTCAAACATCTGGTACGTGATGCGCGGGCAGTACGTCACCGATGACCGCTTCCTGGTCTGCCCGATCCTCAACCCCGATGACGATCGCTGGGCGGTGACGGATGGTTACGCCACCGGGTGGGATACGAACGCCCCCTACATCTCGTCCCTGTACCAGTGGTTTGCCGCGTTCGATCGGGATCGTACTGTGATCTACGCGCCGGGGGAGACGCCCTGGCCGAATACGGCTGAAGATGCGTCGTCCTCCGCGGCGATGGTGACGCACTGGCTGCGCGATTCGGGCGCCCATAGCTGGGATCTGAGCCACAACGGGGCGGGGTTCGACGGTTTCCGGCGCGGCAACGTGCCGGGGGTTCCCGGGGGGCGCGGCGGGGGCAGGGGCAACGCCGATCCGCAGGCGACCTCCCTGAAGCCCGCCATGATGTCCTCGACGGAAAACCCCGTCGGCTATGGCGATGGTCACGTGGCGATCCACAACCCGTCGGAGATCCACTACCGCGCCAACCACGGGCCGACGTATCAGTATTACTGAGCCCAAAGCACAACACACAACACACAGCTCACAGCGCCCACCACCCCTCCGCATTTCCGGAACCCGCGTCCGGATATCCGGATGGACGGCCGTTCGCGGGCATCCTAGACTTGGTCGGTCCATCTCACGGCAGGCTTACCTTCGGAGTCTTCGACATGCCGCGGCCACGCGCTTTCACGCTCATCGAACTGCTGGTCGTCATTTCCATCATCGCGCTGCTGATCGCCCTGCTTCTTCCGTCTCTGGGGCAGGCGAAGGAGGTGGCGCAGGATGCTCGCTGCATGAACAACATGCGGCAGTTCGGAATGGCGCTCAATATCTTCGCGGAAGAGAACCAGCAGCACCTTCCGGGGGTGTACACCTGGGGCGAGCGAGAGGTGTGGAAGCGCGACTGGCTGTCCGGCCAGCACCAGGGCGGCGCGGGTTTCTACAACGTCTGGCTCAACGGTCCGCAGGAGGGGACGCTCTTTCCTTACATGAACAAGGACCGCGCCGCGTACCGTTGTCCTTCGCAGCCGGAGGGGGTGCTCGGATCGCTGAACGGCAGCAACGGGCACTACGACTACACCATGATCGGACTGTTCAGCGGCGCGTTTCGAGATTCGATCCCGCTGACGAGTATGTACGGCCAGGGCATCGCGGATGTGCGCGGCTCTCGCACCACCGGCGGGCGCGGCGGCGCGGGGACTCCAGCCGCGGCGC
This sequence comes from Phycisphaeraceae bacterium, assembly GCA_041747335.1. Taxonomy (GTDB): domain Bacteria; phylum Planctomycetota; class Phycisphaerae; order Phycisphaerales; family Phycisphaeraceae; genus JBGTFI01. Next base: position 2,604 of record JBGTFI010000316.1, read on the forward strand.
CGGTCGTGGTCCCTTACACGCCGTTCTTCATCGAGGAAGCTCCCGAGCGGAACCTCAACGGGACGGCGCTGGCGGGGTCTTTCGCCGTGAGTGACCGGGTCTCGACCGTTCACCTGGGCAACGGCAACTACACGGCCGTGGATGCAAGCGTCCATAAGATGGAAGGGCGGACGGTGGGTGGCGTGGCGAACCTGTTCCATACCAAGGCCCCGCGGAGCGGGCAGTGGGTTGACTGGAACCGCGACGGTGTGGGCGGTTTCGCCGCCTGGAACAGCTACTGATTCGGGCGCCAGCCCGATCGGTACGTCGCCCGTGTTATCCTGCGTCGATCATGCGAAGCATTTGCGCCCCTCTCCCGATCCTCGCGGCGGTTCTGTTCGGTTCGGCGCGCGCCGGGTCGCTTGACGGCATACTGAACCCGATCGATCCCGATACGCCCAAGTGGGCGAGCGTCATCGTGATCACCGACGGTCCGGACCGCGCGCCGCGGTTCGACTGGCATCACTACCATGACAGCGCCCAGGCGGTGAACTTCTGGCCCGCGAGTACGATCAAGGTCTACGCCGTGGTCGCGGCTCTGGAGTATCTCAACGAACTGGGGTGGCCCACCGATGTCACGCTCAGCTTCGAGCGACAGGGCCAGGAGGGCTGGACGCTCGACTGCGCGCGCACGATGCGCGAGATGGTCAGCGAAGTGTTCCGTCGCTCGTCGAACGAGGACTACACGCTCCTGCTGCGTTTCGTGGGCGTTGACCGCATCAACACGCGGCTGCTGGTTCCGGAGCGCGGCTTTCCGCATTCGGCGCTGATGCGCGGGTATGTGCGCGGGCGTCCTTATGAATACGATCGCGCCGAACGGCAGCGGATCACCCTGATGGACCGGGGCGGAAGAATCACCGTGGTCGAGCACGCCTGGTCCGGCGTTTCGTACTCGAAGCAGCGCGGCGCCACGGTCATCAGCGCCGAAACGGGCAACTGCACCTCGACGCGGGAGCTGGCCGAGTGCCTGCGGCGGATCATGTTTCATGAGCATCTGCCTGGGGAGGAGCGATACAACCTGACCGATGAACAGCTCACCCTGCTCCGCACCGGCGGCGCGGGATGGACGGGATTGGAGAATCGCGAGGCCGGCGGGTTCGCCTGGACCGACGCGATCCAGAAGGTCTACCCCGAAGCGAGGTATTTCAGCAAAGGCGGGCAGATCTCCACCCACACGCTGGACCTGGCGTACATCGAGGATCCCGCCTCGGGCACGCGATTTATCGTGGCGCTGGCGGCGGAATCCGGCCGCCCCGGCACCGTAAGGGCGATGGCCGAGCGCATCGCTCTGTGGATTCGCGACGGCGCGCCGCCGGCCCCGGCCCCGGCCCCGGAATCCCAGACCTTTGATTCAGACCCTCAGGTACCTTGACAACGAGCCTCTCGATACGACCCTGCCCGACACCAAAGGACTATGTTGCATTTTGCACCTCATTCGTACGTTCCGTGTTGACCTCAAGGAATCGTCTTCGCTCGGCGAGTTTCCGGCCCTGGCTTTTGCGTGGCGCATCGTCTCGAACCGGTTCATACAAGTATCCGTTTCGGCCG
>JBGTFI010000317.1:0-8590 GCA_041747335.1 Phycisphaeraceae bacterium
GGGCCAGCCAAACTCGCAGGATTGCCCGCTTCAGGGAGAGGCTCAATGCGAGAAAAGCTGTTCCGACCGGCCCGGATACGGCGGACTCGGCCGACGCTTCAGAGTGTCGCCTCTCCCCACGATGTCGCTTCGCCCGCACGACCCGGACCGTGACTCAAAGAAGTAAACCGCAACGCCCGGTGATCCGCCGATGATCACCGGGCCTCTTGCGGCTTTTCTTCGAGATCGGGTGGTCGCCGCGGCGACCGGCTTGTCCGCCAGTGCTTCCCCGTCGGCGATTGTCCCGTTTGCCCACCCCAACCCCCCGCCTTATCATTGCTTTTTGTATCCCGACCCAAGACCCCAGACCCAAGACCCCAGACCCACCACCCCCCATGGACTCCGATCACCGCCACGAGCTTAAAGACAACGACCTTTACGAGTTCATCCTGAACTTCAAGGACTTCTGGGCCAAGCACGGCAACACCATCATGTGGGCCGTGCTCATCGCCGCGTCGCTTTTCGCGGCCATCCGCTTCTACAACCACCACCAGTGGCAGAAGCACGAGAGCGCGTGGTCGGACCTCGCGGCCTCGGCCGTCGCCGACGGCAGCCCGGATGTTCTGGCGACCATCGCGCGGGAATACGATGATCCGGCGGTGAAGGCCCTGGCGTACCTCGGTGCGGGGGATCTCCGCCTGAATCAGGCCATCAAGGGTGACGCGGCAGACGACGCCGCGACGAAGGCAGCCGCGGATTACCGTCAGGCGCTTTCCGTCGCGACCGGCCCGGAGCAGCTTCTTTATCGCCTCAACGCCCGGCTGGGGTTGGCCGCGGCGCTGGAGCAGTCGCGCGAGTGGGATGCCGCACGCGAGCAGTATGAAAAGGTGATCCAGGAAGCGGGCACCCGATACGCGCACCTGGCGGCCATCGCGCAATCGAGCGTGGAGCTGCTGAGGGAAGTTCAATCCCCGGTCGTCTTCGGCCCGGAACCGCCCACGCCGACGCCTGCCCCCAGCACCGGCACGGGTTTCGGCGGGACGCTGGAGGATCTGCTCGGCCCCGGCGCATCGCCGGGTCAGACCGATCCGACCACCGGCCTGCCGGGATTGCTCGACCTCTCGCCCACCTCCCCGTCGCGAGATCCGATCCTGCCCGACCTCCCGGATCTGCCCGGCTCAAACGACCCGCCGCCCGCGCAGCCGTAGGGTGGGCACCGCCCACCATCCTCCCGACCTCAAATGTCCGCATCAGAGCCGTTTGACGATCAACCGGAGGAACTCGAAGCTCAACCGGCCGAGGATGAGCCGATCGTCCGGCGGTTCGAGCTTGGGAAGGAATCGGCCCAGCGCCTGGATAAGTTCCTGCGCATGCGCCTGGGGGGTGCAAGCCGCCACCAGGTGCAGAAGCTCATCCAGCATGGCGGCGTGACCGTCAACGGCAAACCCGCCAAGGCCAGTCAGTCGCTGCGCGGGGGCGACATCGTCGAAGCCGTCGTCCCGCCACCGCCGGTTCCGAACTGCAACCCGGAGCCGATGGCGCTCACCATCCTCTTCGAGGATGAACACCTGATCGTTCTCAACAAACAGGCGGGGGTGATCGTCCATCCTGCGAGGAGCAATCTTTCGGGCACGCTGATCAACGGGCTGGCGTACCACTTCCAGCAGCGGGCGGCCGGGGGCGGCGCTGCCGCGGCGGGGTTGAGCACGGTGGGCGCGGACGACTGGCGGCCGGGCGTCATCCATCGCCTCGATAAGAACACCACTGGGGTGATCGTCTTCGCCAAGAGCGAAGCCGCGCACTGGAAGGTCGCCAAGCAGTTCGAGGATCGCACGACGCTCAAGGCGTATCTGGCCGTCGTCCACGGGCAACCGGAAGGTCCGGGGGGCGTGATTGACCTTCCGATCGGCAAGCACCCTTCGATCCGCGAGGCGATGGCCGTGCGCTTCGACTCTTCGGGGAAGGATTCGGTGACGATCTACCGCGTGCGCGAGCGCTACAAGGGTTACGCGCTGGTCGAACTGGAGCTTCGCACGGGCAGGACGCATCAGATCCGCGTACACCTTTCCTATTTGGGTTTTCCGATCGTCGGGGATCTGCTGTATGGCGGTGAAGCGGTGGGGGGGCGGGAGCTGGATGAGCCGCCGCGCGCCGCGGGCGCGGGGCGTCACCTCAACTACGCGCGCGACCGGGATGAGGGGGAGCGTCTGGAAGAGGCGCTCGGCCGGCGGGATGACCTTCTGGTGACCTGTCCCGCGCTGCACGCGGCGCTCTTGCGCCTGCACCACCCGATGCGCAAGGAGACGATGACGTTCACCGCACCGGTCCACGAGCCGATGGCGACGCTCATCCGTGAGCTGCGAAAGCGCCCTGATCCCGTTTCCGGGGGCACGGCGCGGGAGGGGACGTGGATCGACCTGGCCGCGGCGCTTTCTCTATAATCCCGGCATGAGCATCACCGCCACCCTCATGGACGGCAAGACCGTGGCCGCGCGCATCCTGGAAGAGACCGCGCAGCGCGTAAAGCGGATCCGCGAGAAGACGGGCATCACCCCGTGTCTGGCGACGGTGCTGGTCGGGGAGGATCCGGCCTCGGTCACCTATGTGCGCATGAAGCAGAAGCGCTGCGAGACGGTGGGCATGACCTCGCTGAAGATCGAGCTTCCCAAAGAGACGACCACGCAGGAGCTGGTTGCGAAGATCACGGAGCTTTCGCACGACGCGGCCGTGCATGGCATCCTGCTTCAGCATCCGGCGCCGGAGCAGATCGACGAACGACTGGCGTTCGAGGCCATCGCGCCGGCGAAGGATGTGGACGGCGTCACGATGCAGAGCTTCGGGGCGATCAGCTTTGACCGGCCGGAGTTCGGCTTTGGAAGCTGCACACCCGCGGGGATGATGCGCCTGCTCGATGCGTACGATGTCAACCCCGCCGGGCGGCACGCGGTGGTGATCGGGCGAAGCCCGATTCTGGGCAAGCCCATGGCCATGATGCTGCTGGCGCGTCACGCGACGGTGACGATCTGCCACTCGCGCACGCGCGACCTGCCGGGGCTGGTGCGACAGGCGGACATCGTGGTGGCGGCGGTGGGCAGGCCCCGGTTTGTCCTGGGCGACTGGATCAAGCCCGGCGCGGTGGTGTTGGATGCCGGCTACAACGAGGGCAACGTGGGCGATGTGGACTTCGACGCCGCGGCCGAGCGTGCGGCGATGATCACGCCGGTCCCGGGGGGCGTCGGGCCGATGACCATCGCCATGCTCATCGAGCAGACGGCGACGGCGGCGGAAAGGCTATCCTCCCGCGCCTGAAACGTCATACAACTCTCAACCCCCAACACCCCCAACACTCACCGCGCCCCCAGCAGCAGCTCCACCACCATCTGGTCCAGCTTCTCATACGGCAGCGGCCGGGATGCCAGCTTCTTGCGGTCGAACGACTGGGCCAGGAGCGCCTCAAAGCTCGCCTTGCCCGGCGAGGCGACCGTCTTCGCCAGCGACTTCTCATCCCGGCGAATCTGCCTGAGCAGGCCCTGGATCTCCTTGTCCTGGTTGAAGCGCTTGACCTTCTCTTCCAGCAGCTTGTAGCTGCGCATGGAGCCGCGGGCGAACTCGATCACGTCCGCCCGGTCGGCCGTGCGGTAGGCGTGGGAGTCGAAGTGCTTGGGCCCTTTGTACTTCGCATCCACCAGCAGTTTCACCAGGAAAAACGCGGACTTGAGGCTCTGCGACCCGAAGCGCAGGTCCTGGTCGAACCGGCCGACCTCCTGGTCGTTGAGGTCGATGTGGAAGAGCTTGCCCGCTTCGATCGCCTCGGCCACCACGTGGATGAAGTTCAGCCCCGCCATCTGCTCGTGGGCGAACTCGGGGTTGACGCCCACCATGTCCGGGTGCTTGAGCGTGGCGATCAGCGCGAGCATCGAACCGGTCACCGGCGAGAAGATGTGCCCGCGCGGTTCGTTGGGCTTGGCTTCGAGGCAGAACCGGTACCCATACCCCTTCTCCAGGTTGTATTCGCACAGGAAATCGAGCGCCTCGCGGAACCAGCGCACCGCCTGCACGGGATCCTTGCTCACGTTCGTGTCCGTGCCCTCGCGGCCGCCCCAGAAGACGAAGAACTCCGCGCCGAACTCCCTGCCCAGCTCCATTGCCCGCATGACCTTCTGCATCGCGTAGGCCCGGATGTGCGCATCGTTGCTGGTGAACGCGCCATCCTTGAAGACCGGATCCGTGAAGAGATTGGTCGAGGCCATCACCGTGCGGAGCTTGTTGCGCTTGAGAGCGGCGCGGAAGTCCTTCTTGATGCGCTCGGCCTCGGCCGGGGTTGCGTCGATGGGGATCAGGTCGTTGTCGTGGAAGTTGACGCCGTACGCGCCGCCGGCTTCGCCGAGCAGGTCGACGATCTCGGCCGGCGCCAGCACCGGGCGGGTCGCCTCCCCGAACGGATCCCGCCCGGGGTTGCCGACGGTCCAGAGGCCGAAGGTGAAACGATCGGCTGGGGAGGGAGCAAGCGCATCAGACTTGGCCATGACAAGGGTTCCTTGGAAAACGTAAGGCGATTGAATCAGGAGCGGCGGGTAGTTTGGGGGAAGGTCGGGCGGCGGTCAAATGGGGTGGCTGGCGGTTGGCGGTTGGCGGATGGCGGATGGCGGTTAGCGGAAAGGCAATGGCGAAGAAGGGTGCTGGCTGCATCCGCGGGACTTTTCGTCTCGAATCTCCCAAATCCGCGAGGCAGTGGGGGCTAGAATGTTTTGTGGAGGACTACGATCATGTCCGATTGGTACTGGCCACGGCGGAATGTCGATCCCACGAGTTGGGTGGACGACCCCTCGGAGACGTGGTTCTCGCGCATCTTCGGCGGGCTGATCGTCCCGGTGGGAATGCTTGTTCTGGGGGTCTGGGTGATCGTCACGCAGCACGCATGGCTTCCGACACGCTACGGCATCCAGACCTTCCACGGCCGGGAGGCGATCCTTCTTGGCATCTCCGGGCTGGGCGCGGCGGTTTTTTTCCACGGTTACTGTTTCTGGGGACCAATTCTCCATCTCCAAGCCATTTCGCAGATCCTGAAGTTCCTGGGCGCGCTGACCTTCGCGGCGGCGTTCGGATACTTCGTGTGGGCCTGGATGTGGTTGTAGGAGCAAATCGGAGCGGGGGGGTGGTGAGAGGTGCAGGGTGCCATGTCCCTACGGGCGAACCTCAAGTCAGCCTGACGCCTAGAATGGTTGTGGATGAGAATACGAACATTTAGCTTTTCGGCGGCGGCTTGGGTTTCAGCAGTGCTGTTCCTGTTGGTGATCATCAGCGCAATCACCTCCTACTGGTACGCGGTAATGGTGGTGTTCCCCACGAGCAAGACTTCGAACCTATGGATAGAGTTTGGCTCGGGAGGGGTTGGTCTGACGAGTCGGTACTGTTATCCGGCGGACTGGATTGCAAGTCACCCCGCAACGCTATCCAAAGAGGATGGCAACCGCCTCGAAGTGCAGTTGGTTGAGCGGGATGGCTTGCGCACCTTTCGCGTGTTGGTTCCGCAGTATTACGGTCTGTCAAACTGGGGATACAGGTGGAAGTCAATGGGCTTCGAATACACCACACAACCTGCCGGTGTGTATTGGATGCTTGTGGTCCCGCACTACTTTCTGCTTTGGCTGTTCTCATTGCTGCCGATCTGCTGGCTTTGGATCTGGCGCAAGCGCCGCCGCGAATCCCTCATCGCCCGGCGGATCTGCCTCCGCTGCGGCTACGACCTCCGCGCCAGCTCCGAAAACTGCCCCGAGTGCGGCCAGTCCATCCCCTCCTCGCCTCCCACGATTCCCCCGCTATAATCACGGAACATGTCGCGGAGGGCGTCAGTTCGATGGTGTTGCGGGGGTTCTTTCGCGCGGCCGATCGCCATCGACGATTGCCCGGAAGCCTGTGACGAAGAATCGGGAGCAAGGAGCGCTTTTCCCATGCGGATCGCTGGTTTTCTGTTGCCCGCGCTGGCGGTGATGCTCGTGATGGTGGGCGCCCGTGTGGCCCGTGCGGCCGTCGGGGCGGACCATCCCGAGCAGATGGCCCAGGGGCTGGCGCTGTTCAAGTCCGACGTTCGCGCGATCCTCAGCGACAACTGTCTGCGCTGTCACGGCGGGGAGCAGGTCAAGGCCGACTTCAACCTCGCCACCCGCGAGGGACTGCTGACGGCCAGCATCCACGGGCAGGCCGTCGTCCCCGGCGATGCGTCCGCCAGCCGGCTGCTCAAGCTCATCCGCCGCGAAGAGAAACCCCACATGCCCGCGGAGGGCGAGAAGCTTTCCGACGCCCAGATCGCCGCGATCGAAACCTGGATCAAGCTCGGCGCGCCCTACGATGCGCCGCTCGTCGAAGCGCCCGATGCCCCGCGCAAGGGCATCACCCAGGCCGACCGGCGGTTCTGGTCCTTTCAGCCGCTTACCCGCAGTGAGCCACCCGCGACCGATGCCACCTGGCCGAAGAACGACATCGACCGCTTCATCATGGCGAAGCTCACCGAGCGCGGCCTGACGCCCAACGAACGCGCCGATCGCCGCACGCTCATCCGCCGGGCGTCGCTCGACCTCACCGGGCTGCCGCCGACCTCGGAAGAGGTTGAGGCGTTTGAGAGCGATGATGCGCCCGATGCCTGGCCGCGCCTCATTGATCGCCTGCTCGCCAGCGCGCACTTCGGCGAGCGCTGGGCGCGGCACTGGCTGGATGTCGCCCGCTTCGGGGAGAGCTACGGCTTCGAGCACGACACCGACCGCCCCTTTGCCTACCACTACCGCGACTTCGTCATCGAGGCGTTCAACCGCGACATGCCGTATGATCAGTTCGTCAAGTGGCAGATCGCCGGCGATGAATACGCCCCGCAAGACAAGCTCGCACTGAAAGCAACGGGCTTTCTGGGCGCGGGGGTGTTTCCCACGCAGATCACTCAGCGCGAGGTGGAGAAGGCCCGCTACGATGCGCTCGATGACATGGCGCACACAGTAGGCACGGCCATGCTCGGCTTGACCGTCGGCTGCGCCCGCTGCCACGACCACAAGTACGACCCTATCCCCGAGGAGGATTACTACCGCTTTGTCGCCACATTCACGACGACGGTGCGTTCGCATTACGAATACATCACCAATCCGCAGGAGTATGAGCAGGCCAAAGCCGCCTTCGACGCCGCGCATCAACCGTTGGCGGAGAAGCTGGCGTCGTTCGAGCGCGAGGAACTGCCCGCGCGGCTGCAGACGTGGCTTGCCGAGCGGATGAAGGACCGCGCGCACATCGAAGCGTGCGCGGCCGAGGGCGCCTCGGGCGACATTCCCGCGGAAGTCGCGCGCCTCATGCTCAAGGACGAAGCCTCCCGCACGGAGGAAGACCGCGAAGCGCTCCTCAAGTGGTACCGCCCGACCGATGAGAAGTGGCAGGAGCTTTCCAGCGAAGTGAATGAGCACCTCAAAGCCGCGCCCAGGCCGGACATCGAGACCATCCAGATCAGCAGCGAGGGCGTCAAGCCCGTGCGACTGGCCACGCAGGGCGCGGACTTCTTCGAGGAGACCTATTTCCTCAAACGCGGAGATCCGGATCAGAAGGATGGCGTGGCGGCGCCGGGCTTTTTGCGCGTACTCATGCCCGAGGGGTCGGATGAATCGCTTTGGCGCGTCGATCCCCCGGAAGCATGGCACACCTCGTATCGCCGCCGAGCGCTGGCCCAGTGGATCACCGATGTCGATCGCGGCGCGGGGGCGCTGCTGGCGCGGGTGATCGTCAACCGCCTGTGGCAGCACCACCTGGGCAGGGGCATCGTCACCACACCCAGCGACTTCGGCTTCCAGGGCGCTCGGCCGACGCATCCCGAACTGCTCGATGACCTGGCGAATGAACTGATCGCCTCCGGGTGGAGCCTCAAGCACATTCACCGCCTCATCATGACCAGCGCCACGTACACGCAAAGCGCCGCCCACAATGCCGCGAGCGCCGCGGCCGACCCGGACAACACGCTCCACTGGCGTTTCGCCCCACGCCGGCTCGAGGCCGAAGTCATCCGTGATGCGATGCTGGCTGTGAGCGGCCGGCTCGACCGCACCCTCTTCGGCCCGGGACTCACCGATCCCGACCACACCCGCCGCGGCATCTACTTTTTCCAGAAGCGCAGCCGCATGCCCGCGATGATGGTCCTCTTCGACGCCCCCGACACCCTCGGCGGTCAGGGAGAGCGGGCGACGACCACCATCGCCCCGCAGGCGCTCTACCTCATGAACAGCCCGCAGGTTCGCAACACCGCGCAGGCCTTCGCGGCCAAGCTCCACCCGCTCGCGGAGCGATCGACGGAGGAAGCGATCCACCGCGCGTTTCAGATGGCCGTGTCCCGGCCCCCGACGCGGGGCGAGCTCGACGCCGCGAGGTTGTTCATCGACACCCAGGCCGCATCGTATGCTCTGGTGGACGACACGACCGAGGGCGACCCGCTCCATCGCGCGCTGACCGACTTCTGCCAGACGCTCTTCGGCCTCAACGAGTTCGTCTACATCGAGTAGCCATGATGATCCCATCCCATTTCAACGAACGCACAGGGCCTTACCACTCCCGCCGCGACTTCCTCAGATCGGAAGAGCACACGTCT
>JBGTFI010000318.1:0-11099 GCA_041747335.1 Phycisphaeraceae bacterium
CCGACCCGTTCCACCGGGCAGAGACGGCGCTTGCCCTGCTCGAGCGCCGAATCCGCAAGGCGGCTGAGGACGCGGCGATGAGCGACCACCCCCGCCTGTCCGAAGCGCTGGACCTCACCCTCGCATCGGCGGCGCTGGCCGACCTCAGCTTGGCGTACAGGTTGATGCAGGCCGAAGCCGCGAACGCCTGATCCCCACCCCGACCCCTCCTACCCCGCTGGCGCATCAACCCGCTGGCGGGGTTTTTCTTTGCGCTGAGGCGTCGCCCGTCCGGCGCCACCCCTGACGCCCCTCCCTTCCCCGGACGCGGGAGACGGGCGTACCGTCCAGCCGTGACGCGATTACGGGAATCCCTCCCTATAATCCGGCGATGCTCGACCGGGACGATGACAAGCTGGTGTTCTCCGTCCGGGCCGTCCGCACCCGTGACCACCGGGACCGTCGGGGGGACTACCGTGGGCCGTCACCCTCCCGGCCAGACCCACCCGACCTCCCGCTCGCCGGCACGGATGGACGGCTGGGGGATGACGATCTAAGCGAAGCGATCGTCCGGGCGGCGGTAGTCGGGTTCATGGCGATGGGCCGACGTGAGCAGCGGGCCTGCCTGCTGAGGGTACTCCCGGACCCCGACGATGCACGGGCGGCGCTGGAGGCGCTGCCCCGGCTGGGGCCGGGGCTGGCGAGGTGGTGAACCGGGGTGGCACCGGGGTGGCACGGGGTATATTCGGGGGTGTTCAGGCCGATCCGTCGTCTGTCGTAAGTTCCGTGACTTGAGGGGTTTACCAAAAGCGGGCGACCGGACTCGAACCGGCAACATTCAGCTTGGAAGGCTGACACTCTACCAATTGAGTTACGCCCGCACGGTCCTCGCGGATTGTAGCACCGCCTTGCGCCAGATTGCAACAACCCGTGTCAATGCTGGACTTACGGCGCGCGCTATCGCCCGCCCTTCCCCGTCGGGAATCCCCACATCGGCCGCAGGCGGATCAGAAGCGCCCCCAGCGGGACCGCGAAGAGCGCGGTGTAGATCAGCTCGAGAAACCGGCGCACCAGCTCGTCCGCGGCGCTGAATCCGGTGATCCGCTCCCCCGTCAACCACGGCCAGGGCAGCCCGCGCATCGACAGCGCCGCCACGATCGCAAGCTGCACCAGAATCCCCGCGCAGAACGCCACGAACGCCACCGCCAGCGGCGAATCACGCACCACGAGCGGCCGAAGCTGCCACACCGCATACCCGCCCAGCAGATACCCAAGGCACGCCGGACCCAGCAGGGCGATCTGCGTCTCCTCGACTGCCAGGCGCACGGACAGAGGCTGCGTGAGATCGACCAGCGCCCCCAGCATCAGCCACGCCCAGGGCGTCACCCTTCCGGGGGCGCTCAGCCCGATGAAGACCCCCAGGATCAGAAGAAGCTGCGGCTCGCCCGCGTCCAATCCGAAAGGATCGCGCAGCAGCGTCCGCAGCCCCAGTTGCAGGACCACCGCCAGGAACACGAAAAGAAAGAAGACCGGCCAGCGCATCAACGGGCCTAGGTAACACAACGGACGCTCGCTGCCAAGCGCGGCCGGCGCGGCGGACTTCGAGGCTCGATCGGGTGGCTGGGGCAGAGGCTCGGCGCCGCACCAGCTTCGGGATGAATAGTCCAGCCTGCCGGACTACCCTGTTCACCTCAAGAATCGCGCCGACGGAGGTATAGGAGTCGATGCTGGCCGAGGGAGAACAGGACACCCCGATCATCGGCATCTTCGATGCGCGCGCCGTTGTCGCTGTGTCCCAGCACGATATCCTGCAGGACTGATCCGGTTGTAACGTCAAGGGTGAGTGCGTGCCACGTACCGGGATTGGGTCGAACAACAAGAGGCTGGTTATGTTGAATCGGTACGGTCGGGGGCGAGTCCGATACGACAACATAAACGAAGGGATGGCAAAGCGCGAACGGAATGACGTCTCCAAAGTATCCAAGTTCTGATGCGCGGAACTGCCATCGTAAAGATCGATCGCTGGCGATCGCGTAGAGTGAGACGTTGTCATACCGATCCGGCGTGCCTGTTTGAGGTTCCAATGCCTGAGGAGGTACACGCGTAAGGAACAGATCTTCGGCCGCTCGCAGGGGGCTGGTCTGGAACTCGCCACGCACTGATAAACTGTTCAAAGAGTTGATCCGACGTCGGAAGGCCCAATGGCTCGAAGTAGGAATCTCGGAGTCTCTGACTCGGTATAGCATCCTGCCGCTCCTGATGTCGAGGACTCGGCCGCTTCTACAATACACGCACGCACGATCTACGGCGGCGGGCGCATCGCGAAGGTCATTGGTGAAGCCGGGCACATAATCGAGGAGCCTGCCAAGCGCCCCTCGGAGCCCTATGCCATGCGAAACCCAAAGCATATGTCCCGTATGAAGGCAGATGCCATAGCACCCGAAGTCGATAGTCCATGGACCATCAGACCTCGTCTCGGACGCGACTATGACATCGTCGACAACACTCACAATCGTGTTCGCTCTTCGGAAGCGTCGCTGCCATAGCAGCGCTCCGTCAGAACGCCGCAAACAGACCCACTGGCCCAGGACGCGCTCATTCAGGAGGCTCACGTGTCCGTACCACTTCGTGAGAGGGGCACTTGTGGCGAAGGACCATGTCGGCTGCTCAACGATCATGATCCCAGTCCTGCAGCTCGGGCACCCTGCCCGACCGTTGACCTCAGAATCGCGCCTGACGCGGCGATCAACTTCTCGGTCGCCCACATTGTAGCGTCCACGATCACCCGAGGGGAACGGCCGAGCTTGGGAGTTGCCCGCCAGTGCTTCCCACCGCGACACCGCCCGTCCCGCACAGCCGGCCCTACCAATGACCCCACTCCCCCCTCCGCGCACTGCTATCATCAAACCCGTGCCACCCAAATCGCCCGCCAGCCGCCGCTACCTCCGCCCGGAGGATCTTCGTCGCCTGCGACACCTGGTCTTCACCAGCCGCAGGCGCGTCGAGGGGCCGTACGCCGGCCGGCACGTCTCACCGCATCGCGGCCACAGCGCCGAGTTCGCCGACTACCGCCCGTACATGCCCGGAGATGAGATCGGGGACATCGACTGGAAAGTCTTCGGCCGCAGCGATCGCCTTTACATCAAACTCTTCGAGCACCACTCGGACATGACCCTCCACCTGGTGCTCGACGCCTCGGCGTCGATGGGATACGCGGGCATCGATGCCTCCAACGACCCGGCCAAACGCCATTCCAAGTTCGACCACGCCGCCCAACTGGCCACCGCAATCGCCTTCCTCACGCTGCGCCAGCAGGACCAGGCCTCCCTGACCGTGGCCCAGGAGGGGGTGAGGGCGTTTCACCGGCCGAGCGCTTCGATGGCGGAGCTGAGCGCCTGGGCGGAAGAACTCGAACGGATCGAACCGGCCGGGGAGTCGAAGCTGGCGGCCGCGCTGCGCCAGGTGGCGCGCTCGCTCCCCCGGCGGGGGCTGCTGATCGTGCTGAGCGACTTGCTCGATGAGCGCCAGCCGCTCCTCGATGCGCTGTCGCTGTTTACGCATCGCGGCAGCGAGGTGATTCTCTTCCACGTGATGCACGCCGAGGAACTGGTTCTGCCGGAGCTGGATGGCGCGCTCTTTACCGATAGCGAAACGGCCGCACACCTGGCCGTCCACATCCCGGATGTGCGCGCCGCCTACGATGCGCGCATGCGGCGATTCCTGGAGACCTGGCGCACCGCCTGCCGCGCCCGACGGATCGATTACCAGCTCGTCTCCACCGCGACGGACTATGTGCGCATCCTTGAACGCTTCTGGGGCAGGCGGTAGGGGGGCGAGTCCAAAGTCGGGGGAAGTTGCAGGTTGGCAAGTTGCAAATTGCAAGTTGGGGGATGGGGAGGCCAAAGTCCAAAGTCGGGGGTCCGGGGTCCGGGGTCCGGGGGCGGGCTTGCCGATGCTGCGCGGGCGTCACTACAATCCCGCAGCTGCTCAGCCACCCGGGGGATGTTTCGGGGGGATGCTTCCGGGGGGTGCTTCCGGGGGGAGGTCGCCGGTGCGGCGGCCCGGAACACAGCCCTTTCCATCGACCGGACCCATGACACGAGAAACGCTCGCCCTTCGGCTCGCGGTGTACGCCGTCACACTGCTGTTCGTCTGTCCGCTGCTTGCTTCACCGCGCGGCAACCGACTGACCTACCTCCACCGCGAAGACCCCTACTACCCCGGCGGGCAGACCGCCCGGCTGGTCACCCCGCAGTGGGTCGGCGAGGAGGGCGTCAAGACCGTCATCGTCCCCGCCATCGACGACCTGCTCAACAACCCCGCGTACCAGGATCAGCTTCTGCGGCCGATGATCGAGCGCCTCCAGCGCATCGACGGCCGGGCGCCCATCACCCACTTCGCCGTCCGCATCGAACCGGATGACCCGCTCGCCAACCAGTGGATCAGGGAAGGCCTGAGCATCGACACGCACACCTGGACGCACCCGTGTCCCTTCTTCGCCCTCGGCGACATCGACAAGATCCGCGAAGAATACGACCTGTCGATGGATCAGAAGTTCCAGATTCCCCACAACCATCCCGTCGGAACCAGGCTCACCTGCATCGACATCTGGAACACCGTCAGCCCGCGCTTCTACACCGAAGTGTTTGGCAAGCGCTCTCAGGCCGGCAACTTCCTCCAACTTTCCTCCTCCGTCACCGTCGCATTCTCCGATGCCGACCCGACGCTGCCGAAGGAGCTGGTGTTCGATGAGGACGGCCGCCCGCGCTTCACCAAGTACTTCAACCAGGGAGTGACGATTTTCGGCCGGCCGAATTATTACTACGGCAATTACGTGATGAATTACCCGTTTCCGTACCAGGTCGCCACGCTGGCGTGGGAGCTGCCCACGCTCTTCAGCGACCACGCGGGAGCGGAATACTGGCCGATTTACGGCAACCGCAACCTCAAGGAGTGGGTTGCGGCGATGGACCTGGCCGTCCTCATGGAGGGTTCCTTCGCCCTGTGCTTCCACGCCCACGGCAGAACCCAGCCCGGGGAACTCGTGGACTTTGTCGACATCGCGCAGGACAAATACCCGAAAGAGGTCAAGTTCCTCAACGTTCAGGAGGTCGTCGCCAGGATCAACAAGCACCTCCTGCTCGATCAGCCGCTGCGCCACCCGGAGAACGGGCAGGACAACGGCGTGCGGATGGTGGATGTCAACGATGACGGCTACATGGACGTTCTGATCGGCAACGAACACCTTCAGCGCACGCGCCTGTGGGATGCGCAGGAGCGCAAGTGGCTTGAAGGCGACTTCCCCGCGAAGCTGGTGGCGATCGATGCCCAGGGCGCGCGGCGGGATGCGGGCGTGCGCCTCGGTGTGCTGGGCGACAATCAGACGGTGATGCTCGTGGCAAGCGACCAGCAGCGCGGCGGGTGGCGGTTCACCGGCGGCGCGTGGCGGGCCGATGATTCGCTGCTCGCCGGTCTTGAAGGGGTCGAAACCGCCAGCAGCGGCGTCGATCGCGGCGTGCGCCTGCACGATCTCGATGGGGATGGCGCGTGTGAACTGATCGTCGCGAACACGGATCAGCGGGCTGTGTACGCGCGCGATTCACAGGACAAGCGATGGGTCCGCGCGGACTTCACGTTGCCCGATGAGGCCGCGTTCGTCGATGCCGAAGGACGCGACGCGGGACTTCGCCTGGTCGATATCAACGCCGACGGCCGGAATGACCTGCTCGTCTCCAACGATGAGCGTTATGCCCTCTACTACTTCACGGGCATGGAGCACGGCTGGTCAAATCGCGCCTTCTCCGAGAGGCGCGGCCCGGCCAACGACTTCCTCCCGCGCGTGGTGCGAAACGGCACGAACAACGGCGCGTGGTTCGCCGATGGCCGCATGTGGGTTCACAACGAGTTCACCTGCGACCTTCCGGACCACGCGCGCATCCTGACCTTTCAGGAGATCATGGACCACGGTCGATTTCACGCCGGGCCGGTGATGCCGTCGCAATGGCTCGTGGCCGGTGCCTTCCCCAACGAGGACGAAAAGGGGTTGCACACGCTCTTTGCCCCCGAAAGGAGCCTCGATCGCATCGACTTGACGGCGCGCTTCGAGGGCATCGGCGGCCGGGAAGTGCGCTGGACGCCCTTCGCCGCCAGCGAGGTCAGCGGCGTGCCGGGATTTGACGTTCAGCGCTTCGTCGCCGAGCAAAACTTCCGCACCAACGACCTTGTCGTCTACCTGGCGACATGGATCGACTCGCCCGATGATCAGGATGCCGCGCTGCTGCTTGGCTCGGAAGACGGCGTGAAGGTCTGGCTGGGTGGCGAACTCGTACACGAGAAGCTCGTGCGCCGCCCCGCGCGGCTGGGCGACGACCGCGTGCCGCTTCGCCTCAAGGCGGGAAGCAACCTCCTCATGGTCAAGCTCGAACAGATCAGCGCCGGCGGGGCGCTCGTCGCGGCCATCCGCTCCGAACACCCGGTGGAGATCGAAGCGGCGGGCAGATAGTGATGTTTGAAGTGGGGCGGGCGTCCCGCCCGCCATTGCGGCGAAGCCGCAAGTTCCCTTCCTGGTGGCACTGGCGGCTTGCCCGCCAGTGTTCTGACATGCAAGGACTCACGCACTGGCGGACAAGCCGCCAGTGGCACCCGACGCGGTAATCCTCACAGTTCTCCAGTCGGATGGCGGGCGAGACGCCCGCCCCACTGATGCAGTCTGTATCGCTTCCATCGCAACGAATCCATACGAGCATCTTAAGGTGAACCTGATGACCAGAACCCTGTTGGTATTCGCAGCTCTCGCCGCCATCCTGCTTTCCCCTGCGATCCCCACCCACGCCGACACCCCCAAGCGCAAGATCGTCCCCCACAACGAACCGGCCCTCATCACCGCGGACGCCGACGGCGCGCTCAACCTGACCGCCAAGGCCGCCGAACTGTTCGGCCGCGAGGGCCCCGGCACCATCGCCATCTACGACGGGCAGATGTGCATCGGCTGGTGGACCAGCAGCGAGGACTGGGCCCAGTGGACCATCGAGGCCCCCAAAGCGGGCGTCTACGATGTCCACCTGCACTGGTCGATTCCCGATGACATGGCTGGAAACTTCTTCTCCATCAGTGCGGGCGAAAGCAGGCTCATCAACACCATCCGCACCACCGGCGGGTTCGAGCACTTTCACTGGGCGAAGTACGGTTCGATCCAGCTCGAACAAGGCACGCAGCGCATCGTCATGCGCGCCCTCGGCCCCGTCAAGGGTGAACTGGCGGACATCAAGACCGTGCGGCTCGTCCCGGCTGAGAGCGCGCCGCCGGACGTGCCCGGTGGGGGGATGTCAGCCGAGGCTTCGCTGGCGCTGGCGCGTGTGCCCGAGGGTTTCGAGCTGACCGTCTTCGCCGCCGAACCCATGCTCACCAACCCCACCTCCATCTGCGTCGACTCGAACGGCCGCGTGTGGGTGGCCGAGGCCGCGGTCTACCGCTTCTACCGCGCCGCCGAGGCCGGGCGGATGCCGCTGGTTGATCGCATCAAAGTCCTCGAGGACACCAACGGCGACGGCCGGGCCGACAAGGTCACCGTCTTTTACGAAGGCCTCATGGCCCCGATGTCCCTCGCGGTGGCGGGCAACCGCGTGTTCGTCGCGGAATCGCCCTATCTCTACGAACTGATCGACGATGATGGCGACCTGCGCGCCGATCGCAAACGCATCGTCCTCGAAGGCTTCGGCGGCTACAACGACGACCAGGCGCTCCACGGCCTGACCTTCGGCCCGGACCACAAGCTCTACATGACCCAGGGCGACCTCACCTTTGACGTCACCGGGCCGGATGGCCGGCGCGTCAAGCACGATGTCGGCGCGGTGCTGCGCTGCGAGCTGGACGGCACGAAGCTCGAAGTCACCGCATGGGATCTTAAGAACCCGATCGAGGTGACCGTCGATTCCTTCGGCGAGGCGTGGTTCGGCGGCAACGATGACGACGGCACGCGCATGTGCCGGCTGGATTTCACGCTCGAAGGCGGCTACTACGGCTGGCGCTACTGGGACATCTACCGCCAGCGCCGCGAGGTCTACGGATCGGGCGCCCAGGCGCACTGGCACGCCAACGAGGTCGGCATCGTCCCCCCCGCGCTCATCACCGGCTTCGGCGCACCCTGCGGCCAGCTCATGATCGAGGACGATTCGCTGGGCGAGCGCTTCCGCGGGTCCATGCTCCTGGTCGATCCCGGGCCGCGCGTCATCAGGGCGTTTCACCTCCAGCCCGAAGGCGCCGCTTACAGTGTGCGGCCGGAGAATCTCATCCTCAACGAGGATGACACCTACTTCCGCCCCATCGACGCGGCCGTCGCCCCCGACGGCTCGGTCTACATCTGCGATTGGTATGACATCGGCGTCGGCGGGCACACCTACAACGACCCCAACCGCGGACGCATCTACCGCCTGCGCAGGACCGATGCGCCCCGGCCCGCCCCGATCAAGCCCGGCCCCTTCGACAACGACGCCGATGCGCTGGCGGCGCTTGCCAACCCCAACCTCGATGCCCAGTTCCACGCCCGTGAGCGGCTGATCGCCTCCGGACAGGCGGCCACCCCGGAGCTTCGCCGACTGCTCACAGGCGACGACGCCGTCCTGGCCGCGCGGGCAATGTGGGTGCTCGACCGTATCGGCGGCGAAGCGCGACAGGCCGTGGTGGATCAGCTTCGCGCAGAAGATGACCGCCTGCGCGCCCTGGCGGTGCGGATCCTGCGTCGCCACGGCGAGCAATACGCCCCCGAGCTCCTGGCGCTGGCGTCGGATCCTTCCGCCCACGTGCGCCGCGAAGTCCTGCTGCTGGTGCGCGATCTGGACTCGATCGACGCCGAACGCGCTCTCGTCACCCTCGCCAAGCAGTGGGACGGGCGCGACCGCTTCTACCTCGAATCCATCGGCATCGCCGCCCGCGGCCGACCCGGCCAGGCCAACGACCGATTTCCGGATTTTCACGGGCCGTATGGCACGATGCGCCTGTCCGATGACGGCCGCATGAAGCGGCTGTTTCACGCCCTGGTCGAGGAACATAAACTCGAGTTCGGCCCGCGGCTCATCGCGTTGACCCGCCTGCTGCGGCCGCACGATGCCGAGCGATATCTTTTGGACACCCTCCGCCGCGGCGACCTGCCCCCCGGCGCGCAGGCGCTGGTGCTCTCGTCGCTCGGGCCGAACGTCGATCTCGACGCTGGTAGGCAGATCGTCGCGCTGCTGGCGGACGCCTCCCTGCCCGCCGAGACGCGCCGCGCGACGCTCGAATCCCTCGCCCGCCATCTTCCGGGGGCCTGGCGCGACCTTCAGGACGATGCGCCCTTGCGCGAAGCGCTCATCGCAGCCTTGAACGATGATGCTCTACGTACCGCGGCGCTGGATGTGGTCGCCGCCGCCCGACCGGCGTTCGCCGTCGAGTCACTCGCAGAGATAGCCCTCCACCCCGGCCTCCACGAATCCCAGCGCCTCCGCGCCGCGGAACTGCTGGGCGCGGTCGCGCGGAAGGATGTCAATGACTCGATGCGGTCTCTGGCGACCTCCGACCAGACGAGCGACGCCCTGCGCAGCGCGGCCGTCGAATCCCTCGTGGTCATGTTCGACCGCGAGGCGCTGCGTCACCTCCTGACCGGTGACGAAGTTCCCTCGTCAACCCGCCTCCAGACCGCCGAGCGCCTCGCGCAATCCATGCACGGCGGGTTGTGGCTGCACGAGCTGATCGAAGCTGGCGCGCTCGACGCGGCGCTCGTGCAGCGTGTCACCGCCCTGGGCCTGGCGCACGTGGATGTCAACGTGCGCATGCTCTACTTGGAAAAGCTGCCCGAAAGCGAGCGCCCCCAGACCCTCGGCGCGACGGTCGATCCGGCCGACATCCTCGCGATGCAGGGCGATGCCGCGCGCGGGCGCTCGATCTTCTTTCACAGCGCCGCGGCGTGCAGCCGCTGCCACATGGTCCACGGCCAGGGCAGGGATGTCGGCCCGGACCTGGGCGTCATCGGCAGAAAGTCCGGACCCGACGGGCTGCTCATGTCCATCCTGAGCCCCAGCGCCGCCATCAGCCCGGACTACCAGCCCAGCCTCGTCGAAACCGATGAGGGCATGTCCTACTTCGGCTTCGTCAGCGAGGACGCCGCCAACGACCTGCTTCGCGTCAAGCTCGGCGACGGATCAACCGTCACCCTCCCGCGAAGCGAGGTCACCCGCAACGAGAAGCGCAACATGTCGCTCATGCCCGAACAGCTCGCCGGCGCCATGACCGCGCAGGACCTCGCGGATCTGGTGGCCTATCTCTCCTCCCTGCGCGAGGAGACGCAGGTCGTCCCCTTCTGGTGGGCACTGGGCGCGTTTCCCAACGACAATGAAGCCGGCTGGGACATCGACTTTGGCCCGGAAGCCGACGCAGCCAACATCGACCACCAGCGCGAATTCGACGCCCTGGGCGGCCGCAAGGTCCGCTGGGAACGCTTCGAGACCCAGCCGTTCCAGGGCAGCCGCGGGGTGGACCTTCAGCGCTTCGTCGCCGAACGGCAGTTCCGCACCGGCGACCTCATCACCTATTACGCCGTGGCCATCGATTCGCCCCAGGCGCAGACGGCCACGCTGCTGATCGGTTCCGAGGACGGCGTGAAGGTCTGGCTCGACGGCCGACTCATCCACAGCCACCATGTCCGCCGCAACCCCGCGCAACTTGGCCAGGATGAACTCGAGATCGACCTGCGACAGGGCCGGCAGGTGCTGCTGGTGAAGCTGGAACAGATCGGCGGCGGCGGCGGACTCATCGCCGCCCTGCGCGTGCGCCACGATGTGACGTTCAATCAGCCGTAGCTCGTCGCACGCCCCGCGCCACCCGTCGTACAATTCGTCATCCATGATGACGATCCTCGCCGCCATCACCTTCGCTTCCGCCGCGATGCTCGCCGGCGGCGCGCTCGCCGCCTGGCCCGTCATCGCCCACCTCATGAATCGCCGCGCCCGCAGGCGCATCGTCTTTCCCACCATCCGCCTGCTCGAACAGGCCGCCGCCGGCAGGTCGCGCCTCTATCGTCTGCGCCGACGCCTCCTGCTTGCCCTGCGCATCCTTGCCGTCCTGCTCGTGGCCGCCGCCTTCGCCCGACC
>JBGTFI010000319.1:0-9031 GCA_041747335.1 Phycisphaeraceae bacterium
GCCCGCCATCGAGGCGCAGCCTCGATTCCTCTTGACTACATTGAGCACTTCAGGCCTTCGGCCTGATGGCGGGCGAGACGCCCGCCCCACTGCCATCCGTTCAATCTCGGGCACCTTCCGCGTTTGCCTGCGTCCGGTCGATCCGCACCAGCGGCATCTCCATGTGCGGGTTGTTGTCGATGTTCCACATCGCGCGCAGGGCGGGGTTGTCGATGTCGGTGGCGGTGTCAAAGTGCATCCACATCACCCGGCCGTCCAGAAACGCGAAGTTCGCCCCGCCGCTGTGGCGGTGCGCCGGCCCGCGATCGTTGACGTTGTGGCCGGCCGTGCCGCTGATCGTCGCGTTGGGCCCGATCACCCCGTCCCAGAAGCGATCCGCGTGGGAATCGGCCAGCGCGATCATGTTCGCGGGGGACACGACCTTCTCCATCCGCACGTGCCCGGCCCAGGGGACCTCTGAGATGTCCATGTGCGTGCCCAGGCCGAGGATGGGGCTGTGGAACTCGTCGATCCCACCCTCGTTGTACCCGTAGGTGAACCCCGCGCGGTCGGTGACGCCCGGCTCATCGGCGCGGTAGCCCCACTTCGTGTGGCCGTGCCCGTGGAAGTTCGGGAAATCCGGGTTGACATCCCCCTGCGAAGGGTCCGCCAGCGCCGCGCGCCGCCAGTGGTACATCGGCTCGGCGGAGGGACAGTTGAAGACATCCTGCGTGTCGGAGAGGTACGGCCGGGTGAGCGTGTTCCAGACGATGATGCTGTCGTAAAGGAACGACAGGTGCGCGCCGGTGAAGCGGCTTTGGTTGTCCATCGTGTAGAGCGTCTGCGCGAGCAGGAGCTGGCGCAGGTTCGAGGCGCACACCGCCCGGCGCGAGGCCTCGCGCGCCTGTCCCAGCGCCGGGAGCATCAGGGCGATCAGCACGGCGATGATGCTGATGACCACCAGCAGCTCGACGAGGGTGAAGGCGGGATGAGGAGAGGAGCGGCGCATGGCGTGGGATGGAGAGGAGATTGCCACATTGTAGCCCGCCGGAAACGCCGGAAGGGGAGAAATGGATTTGGAGGGGGATCCGTGTGGCGATTTCAGTGGGGCGGGCTCCCCGCCCGCCATCAGGCCGAAGGCCTGAATCGACACCACCTTGCGGCATCAGTCCAGCGGGAACTTGCGGCTTCGCCGCATTGGCGGACGAGACGCCCGCTCCACCGTCGACATCAATGAAATTTGGGGCGAGGAAATCGTCATCCCCGATGTGCCCGTCAAGTGGTTCAGGCCGTAGGCTTTCCCTCACTCAAACAGCGCCGCCTCCGCCGCCTCCTCGGTATTCTTCCCCGTCCCCGGCCGCCTGCCGTTCTTCGTCACCACCGGGGTGGGATCGTCGGCCGCCTCGTTTGGCGCTCTTTCGATGCGTTCGAGCGCTTTCTTCGCGTATTCCTCGCTCAGCTCGCACCCCAGCCACTTCCTGCCCAGGCGGTTGGCCACCGCCAGGGTCGTGCCGCTGCCGGTGAACGGGTCGAAGACCAAGTCGCCTTCGTTCGAGGAGACCTTGATGATGCGTTTGAGCAGGGCTTCGGGGAGCTGGCAGGGGTGCCACTGCTCGCGCTCCTTGAACGTGCCGCACAGGCGCGATTGGTACCAGGTGTCCAGGTCCGGCTCGAAGTAGCCGCCGTCCTTGTCCTCCGCCGCCTCCTGCGGGCGGGTGTACCACCACTTCGCATCCGTGAATCGCTTGAGGTACCAGGTGTCATCCGGCAGCTTCCCGGCCGGGTTCTGCCGCGCATCGTTGTATGTCGTCATCCGGGCCGAGGGCAGGGCGATCGCATCGTAGTTGAAGGTGAAGGGCGGGTTCTTCGCGCTGACCAGGGGTTTGCCCTTGGGGGAGATGGCCGCGGAACCGACGCAGTAGAACAGGTGCGCGTGGGAGCGGTTGAACTTGGCCTTGCAGCGCTGGCCGAAGGTGTAGTGCCAGATGATCCAGTTGCGGAAAAGGAGTTTCCCCTCGCGCTCAAGCTGCTTGAGGTGAACGCGCGTCTCGGCGGCGTATTCATCGCCGATCAGGACGTACAGCGACCCGGACGGTTTGAGAAGCCGGGTGCAGGCGTCGATCCACTGGAAGGTCCAGGCGGTGTATTCCTCATCCGAGCGCTTGTCCTGGTAGGTGTCGTAGGTGTACCCGATGTTGTAGGGCGGGTCGGCGAAGACCAGGTCGATCGATTCGGCGGGCCAGGCGGCCATGGTCTCGAGGCAGTCGCCCACGGCCAGGTGATTTGTCGGGATTTTGCTTGATTTCGCAGTCATCGGGTGCGGATTTTAGCAGTTCGGAGTCGGCGGAAGGACAGTGAATCGCCGCGGCGGGGGAGCCTGAAAAACCTGTCAACAAGGCCCGCGTGTGGGCTGCGGAGTAATGTATCCGTTGATATCCGGAAAACCTCCAACGATTCACGATTGCAGCGCTTGCCCGCGTGTGGCCGACACCTATACTGAACTCCACACCGCGCCCCGGCCGGCCGAGAATCGGCCGGCGGCATCGTGAAGGAATCCGTGCCATGACCCACATCATCGCCGAGCCGTGCATCGGAACGAAGGACACCGCCTGCGTCGACGTCTGCCCGGTGGACTGCATCCACCCGACCAAGGATGAGCCGCAGTTCGAGACCCAGGAAATGCTCTTCATCGACCCCGACACCTGCATCGACTGCGGGCTGTGCGTGGACGAGTGCCCGGTCAAGGCGATCTTCCCGGAGGAAGACCTGCCCAGCGAATGGCAATCCTTCATCGAGCGCAACGCGGCCTACTACCAGTAAGGGTCCGCTATTGCGGACCAGCGAGTCAGGGAGCGGCCGCGGCACGATCGCCGCGCCCTCCCACCGGCGCCCGATGACGGGCGGAGGCGGACGATGGCGGAGCCGGATGAGAACAAACCCGTCTTGAAAGCGACGTACCTGCCGCAGTACAACGACGACGGCGTGGACATGTCGCTGATCCGCTCTTGCCTGTCACTGACGCCGCTTGAGCGTGCGGCAGGGGGAGGGATGGCGGCAACAGTCGCTGAGGTTGCTGGAGTATGGCCGCAGACATCGGGAAAACACCACTCGACGGGGTTCTTGAAGACGTGATTGCGGGATTCGAGGATCGAACACCCCTGGACTTTCAGAGCAGCGGCGGCTAAGGCGCAGTGCTCGTGCCGCGCGCCTCCTGCTCCACCACCGTCGCACCTACTCCTTCACCAGCAGGTCCACCGATTTCACTTCGATGTGCATGTCCTGTCCGCCGTGGAGTTGCAGGCCGATGCGGCCGCTGCGCGCGCCTTGATCGTCGAGGAGATCGACGGTTTTTTCGCCGTTGAGGTGGATGACGATGCGCCGGCCGCGGGCGCTGACGGTCATCTCGTTCCAGTCGCCGGGCTTGAAGGCCCTCTTCGTGAGTTCCTCTGGGGGCTGGGCGACCCATCCCCGGCCGGCGGTTTCGTACAGCCCGCCGGGATACGCTCCGCCCGCGTCGATCTCCGCCTGGAACCCGCGCACGGCGTAAGGTTCGTCCACCGGCGTGGCGCGGAAGTAAAGCCCGCTGTTGCCACTGATGGCCTTGTAGACGATGCGCACGGTGAAGTCGTCGTAATCCTGCTCGGTGAGCAAGATGGAGTGGCGATCCTCAGAGGCCTTGCTCGTTCCGATCAGCATCCCGTCGCGCACCTGCCACGACCTGGCATCGGAGGAAGGCTTGAAATTCGCGAGGGTGCGCCCGTCGAAGAGCGGCTTCCATACGTGTCTGCCGAGGTCGGTGATGTTGAGGTTGCGCCAGGCGACGTGGAACGGGCCGTCCTGTCGATTGCCGATCCCGTGGACCTGCAGGGCGATAAACCCGCTGAGGGTCATGGAATCAACCAGGTCGGCCGCGGGCACGCCGTTGAGCCAGGTCTTGATGGAATCACCGATCGCCTCGACGCGGATGTGGTTCCAGTCATTGGGTTTGAACGCGGCGCGGGCGGCCGGGTTGTTCTCAATCGGAGCGAGCCACCCCCGGCGGGATTCATCATAGATCCCGGCCGTCCAGAGCCGCCCGCGCGCTACATCGGGATCGATCTCGATCTGGTAGCCGTGAACGACACCGTTTCGGTACTCCGGAATGCTCAGGCTGCGGATCTGCACGCCGGAGTTCAGCCGCTCATCAATCTTGAACTCGTACTCGAGGATGAAGTCGCCGTACTCACGCTCGGTGCGCAGGAAGCTGTTGGGTTGGTTGGGAATGGTTCCGCCGAGGATGCTTCCGTCAACGACCTCAAACGAGGCCTTGCCCCCGATCTGACGGAACCCCTCAAGGGTCTTGCCGTCGAAGAGGGGCATGGGATCTGCGGCCACGACGGGGCCCGCGAGGGCGCAGAGCAATAGGATCGCGCTGATGAATGGACATCTCATACTGAATCTCCCGTGAGGTGGCGCGGCGGTGAGTCTAGCAGATCACCCGGCGGTATGCGGGCGCGCTGGATGACACCACGGGCGGGCGCCGTTCGTGATGCCATGTCCTCGAACTTCACCCGGGCTCTTATTCGGAGAGGGGAATGCCCCGCCACGCCGCGCTCACGCCGCGTCCGAACCGACTTCCTGCTCGGTTTCGATCGCCAGGTCGTCGCTCGCGTCCGTCGCCGCCGTGAGGACTTTGGGGACGTATTGCCCGTCCTCCTGGATCACCCGCCCGTCGGTGGTGCGCACCTTCGGCAAGGGGTGGAGCTTCTCATGCTCCGCCAGCGCCTTCTCGAACGCCTCCTGCTTCGCCTCGTCGAGCTTCGACCAGGCCAGTCGGCCGCGGCATTTGGGGTACTTCGAGCAGCTCAGCCACGGCCCGCGCTTGGAGCGGCGGAGGTTGAGCTTCTCACTGCATTTGGGACACGGCTCCTCCACCGTCAGCGGCGGGGCTTTGGGCAGCTTGATCGTTCCCTTACGGGCATCGAGGTTTACGATCCCCTTGCACTGCGGATAGTTCTCGCACCCCAGGAACGTCCCGAACCGTCCCTTGCGGCGCGTCATCCCCTTCCCGCAGATCGGGCAGAGGATGTCCGTCAGTTCGTCCTTGACCGGATTGCCCTCGCGGTCGATCGGCGCGGCATGTTTGCACTCGGGGTAGTTCGCGCACGAGAGGAACCGCCCGTTGCGCCCGAAGCGGTAGACCGTCGCGCCGCCGCAGTCCGGGCACTTGTGCGGCGCGGGCTCCGTCTCGGCCTTGGCGTGGCTGAGGTTCTCGTGCGCCTCATCGAGATTCTTCTTGAAAGGTCCGTAGAACTTCTCGAGCATCGCCACCCAGTCGTGGTGCTGCTCCTCCACGGCGTCGAGCTCGGCCTCCATCTCCCGCGTGTATCCCACATCCATGATTCGCGGGAACGCCTCAACGAGCTTGTCCGTCACCACCATCCCCAGGTCCGTGGCGTGAAGACGACCGGCCACCTTCTCGACGTACTTCCGGTTCTGAATCACCTGAATGATCGCGGCGTAGGTGCTCGGCCGGCCGATCCCCTCGGCTTCGAGCTTCTTCACCAGCGACGCCTCGCTGTAGCGCGGCGGGGGACTGGTAAAGTGCTGCGCGGGATCGACTTCAAACGGCACGACCGCCTGGCGCTCGGCCAGCGCCGGGAGGATCAGATCCTGTCCCGAAGGCACGCCCGTCACCTTGTAGAACCCGTCGAAGACGAGCTTGCGGCCGGTGGTCTTGAATACCGCCGCCGGCGCGCCCGATCCGTGCGTTTCGATCAGCACCGTCGTCGCGTCCCACTGGGCGGGGAGCATCTGACACGCGACAAACCGCTTCCAGATCAGGTCGTAGAGCTTGAACTGCTCGTCGCTCAGCGAAGAGCGCACGTCCCGCGGCGCGAGCGTCACGTCCGTCGGCCGGATCGCCTCGTGCGCCTCCTGCGCCGCCTTGTTCGACGAGGAATACCGCTGGGGCTTCTCCGGCAGGTACTGCCTGCCGAACTTCGTCTCGATGAACCCCCGCGCATCGTCGATCGCCTCGTTCGACAGGTGCGTCGAGTCCGTACGCATGTAGGTGATCAGCCCGACCGCGCCGCTGCCCCGGATCTCCACACCCTCGTAAAGCTGCTGCGCGATGCGCATGGTGCGCGAGGTTGTGAAGCTCATCTGCGAGGCCGCGGCCTGCTGAAGCGTGCTGGTGATGAACGGCGCCGACGGCTTGACCGTCGTGCGCTTGGTCTCGATCGAGCGGATGCGAAACTCCGGCCGGCCCTTCCCGACCTTGCCGAAGAACGTCACCCGATGCTTCGCCGGTCCTTTGGCCTTGAGGTCTTCGATCTTCTCATCATGATCCAGCTCAAAGCCCAGACGTTCGGCGATATCCAGCGCCGTATCGCGGTTGTCGGTCTCGAAGGCTTTGCCGTCAAACTCCACCAGCTCCGCGTGAAGGCACTTGTGATCGCTCAGCCACGCCAGACGATCCTTCTGCGTGCGCGCCTTGTCGTCCGGCGCCGCGCTCAGCCACGCCCGCCAGTCGCGCTCGAGCGCTTGGGTCTTCGCCGGATCCGTCGCGAACAGGCCGGTGATCTTCCAGTACTCCTCCGGGATGAACGCGTCGATCTCCCGCTCGCGCTCCACCACCACCCGAAGCGCCACCGACTGCACCCGCCCGGCGCTCAGGCCCCCCGCTACTTTCTTCCACAGGAGCGGCGAAACCTGGTACCCCACGATGCGGTCGAGTATCCGCCTGGCCTGCTGAGCGTTGACCTTGTCCAGGTCGATCTTCCGCGGTTGGCTGAACGCCCGCTCGATCTCCGCCTTCGTGATCGCGTTGAACACCACCCGTTTGGCGGTGGTGGGATCGACGCCCAGGGCCTCGGTCAGATGCCACGCGATCGCTTCCCCCTCCCGGTCAAGGTCGGTCGCCAGCCAGATGTCCGAGGCCTCCTTGGCCGCCCGGCGAAGGTCGGTCACCGTCTTCTTCTTACCTGGAATGATGTCATACGTCGGCCGAAATCCGTCCTCGAGATCCACCCCGGGCACCGGCGCCTTGACCCCCTTGGGGTTCTTGCTCGGAAGATCCCGCACGTGCCCCACGCTGGCCATGACCGTATAGTCCGGACCGAGGTATTTATTGATGGTCTTGGCCTTGGCGGGTGACTCGACGATCACCAGGTGTTTGCCCGTCCCACCCCCTGCCGAACCGCGGGCGCGGGGCTTCCTGCCCCCTTCGCCTGCCTTGCGGGTTGTCGTTTTCTTCTTCGCTGCCATGATCGCTCGCTCACTTCCGTGCGGCTTGGATGGTGGCGCTCCCGATGCGGGTTACGCCGGTCGTGTCAGTCATGCGGACGCGCCCGGTCAAGGCTCTTATCGTATGGCTGGGCAAGGCGACTTCATCGACTTCGCCCGATTCCACGATCGCCCGTCAGACGCCCGGCACACGCGCCCCAATCGCCCGATAACTTGAGCGGTCCGGGGGGGCTTTGTCAAGCACGATTTTCAAGTTGCTGCTATAAATGGCTTTACGTTCGATCTCCCGTCCCCGGCCGTCCCCGCGGGCCACTCGCTCGCCAAACGCTCACCCATGAACGACCGCCCACGAAAGCCCGATCTGGACCCGCTGCCGACCTCCCGTGAACACCTCGTCAACCAGGCCGCTTGGGACGCCCTGGTCGAGCAGGATCACCCCCTTACCCGTCCCGCCCGGCCGGAGGATCTGGTCGATCCGCTCGCCAAGCTCGATCCCCTGGGGTGGCTTGGCGGATCGATCCGCGGCCGGCGGGTGCTCTGCCTCGCAGCGGGCGGGGGAAAGCACGGCGTCCAGTACGCCGCCGCGGGCGCCCAGGTCACCGTCCTGGACCTAAGCCCCGCCATGCTCGAACTCGATCGCCAAGCCTCCGCACGCTACCGCCTGCCCGTCCGCATCGTCCAGGGCGACATGCTCGACCTGTCCATCTTCGATCCGGGGGCGTTCGATATCGTGATTCAACCCGTCAGCACCTGTTATGTCCCGGATGTCCAGGCAGTCTACCGCCAGGTCGCCCGCGTCACCGCGCCCGGCGGGTTGTACATCAGCCAGCACAAGCAGCCGGTCAGCCTCCAGGCGACGCTTGATCCCTCGCCCCTGGGCTACGAGCTTGCGCAACCCTACGACCGTCCCGGCCCGCTCCCGAAAGTGAGCGACGGCAGGCTCATCCGCGAACCCGGGGCCGCCGAGTACCTCCACCGCTGGGAACAGCTCGTCGGGGGGATGGCGCGCAGCGGATTCGTCATCGAAGACCTCGTCGAGCCCCGCCACGCCGACCCTAAGGCCCCGGTCGGGAGCTTCGGCCACCGCTGCCGGTACGTGGCCCCCTACGTGAGAATCAAGGCCCGAAGAGTCGGCGGCGACACCCGCCGTATGATCCACACCCCCTGAACACGCCAGCCGCGCCTCCCACCCGGTCACTCTCACCTGCCGGTTTCGTTCGGCAGCAGCAGCGCCACCGCATGGCAGGCGATCGCCTGCCCCTGCCCAATCGCGTCCACGTGCTCGTGCGTTTTCCCCTTGAGGTTGACCTGGGAGAGGTCTGCCTGGAGCAGGCGGGCGAGGTTCTCCCGGATGGTCATCTTGTGCGGGCCGAGCCTGGGCCTCTGGAGGATGACGGTGACATCGAGGTTGCCCAGTGCATACCCGGCCGCGTTCATCCGGCGGGCGGCCTCCTCGATGAAGATCGCCGAGTCCGCGTTCTTCCAGCGCGGGTCGTCATCGGGGAAAAGCTGGCCGATGTCCTGCTGCGCCAGCGCGCCCAGGATGGCATCGGTCACGGCGTGGTAGACGACATCGCCATCGGAGTGCGCCGCGCACCCGCGCTCGTGCTCGATCCGCACGCCGCCGACAATCAGCGGCAGGCCGGGCTCGAGGCGGTGCAGGTCAAAGCCGTGTCCGATGCGGAGATGATTCATCAGATTGATGGCAATAGTGGGGCGGGCGTCCCGCCCGCCATCAGGCCGAAGGCCTGAACAACACTTAGTCTCGAACTTCTGAATTGACGACAGGTCGCGGCTGCGCCGCGATGGCGGGCGGGACGCCCGC
>JBGTFI010000320.1:0-8853 GCA_041747335.1 Phycisphaeraceae bacterium
CGGAGACCAGGTGCTGGTGTGCGCCAACTTCAACTGTCCCGGGCAGGTGGTTCTGAGCGGGAATCAGGCGGCGTGCGACCGCGCTCTTCAAGAGGCATCGGTCATGGGCTTACGGGCTACGGCCCTTCAGGTGGCCGGGGCGTTTCATTCCCCGCTCATGCAACCGGCTGCGGATCGGCTCGCCGAGGCCCTTAGCGAGGTGAACTGGCAACCGCTCGCCGCCCCCGTGGTCTCGAACGTCACCGCCCGGCCCCATGACTCGTCCGACCCTGCGTCGATCAGCCGCCTGCTGGTCGAGCAGCTCACCTGCCCCGTGCGCTGGGCGCAGTCGATGGACTGGCTGACGAAGAACCAGCCCGGCAGATATGTCGAGCTGGCGCCCAACAAGGTGCTGTCGGGGTTGATGCGGCGGATTGATCGCGCGGTGAAGGTCGAAACCAGCGACGCCCCGCACGTCGCTCAGGCGTAAGTACTTGGAAGTTCTGAAGATGAGTGATTCGCAAGCACGCGTGGCGGTGGTGACCGGAGCCTCCCGAGGCATCGGGGCGGCGATCGCCCTTGCGCTGGCAGCCCAGGGTCGGCACGTCGTGTGCATTGCCCGGAACATGGAGAAGCTCGAGGCGGTCAAGGCCGAGATCGAGGGCGTTGCGGGGAACGCCGGGGCGTCGGTCGCCGCCTGCGATGTCGGGGACGGGGCGGCGCTGGCGTCCGCGATCGAGAGCATCGCCGCGGAACACAAGCGGCTGGACATCCTGGTGAACAACGCGGGGATCACGCGGGACAACCTGATGCTGCGGATGTCGGATGAGGAGTTTGACGAGGTGATCAACACGAACCTTCGCAGTGCGTTTGTCGCCTGTAGGGCGGCTTTGCGTCCGATGATGCGGGGCAAGTGGGGGAGGATCATCAACATAGCGTCTGTGGGGGGGATCGTCGGAAACCCCGGTCAGGCGAACTACGCGGCGGCGAAAGCGGGGCTGATCGGGCTGTCCAAGACAATCGCCAAGGAGATGGCTTCCAAGAACATCACCTGCAACGTGGTGGCGCCGGGGTTCATCGAAACGGACATGACGGCGGGCCTTCCCCAGCAGGTCAAGGAGTTTGTCCTCCAGGCCACTCCACTTCGGCGGTACGGGCAGCCGCGGGAGATCGCCTCGGCGGTGGGGTACCTGGCTTCGGAGGAGGCGGGGTTCGTGACCGGGCAGGTTCTGAGTGTGGACGGGGGCATGACGATGTGCTAAAAAACCCCTCGCGCTGCGGGCTGTTTGGCAGGGCATCGGGCGATCGCTATAGTCCCCGCCGGGTGCGCCGTCGGGCGGGGTGATGATGGGTGTGAACTCAGGCCGATCAGGCTGGAACGCTAAACCAACAGGAGCAACGGACATGGATCCCTCGGAAGTGCAGGCCAAGGTCATCGCGATCGTGGCGGAACAGATGGGCGTCGACAAGGGCGAGATCAACCGCGACACCAACTTCGTCACGGATCTCAACGCCGACAGCCTCGACACCGTCGAGCTGGTCATGGAGTTCGAGGACGAGTTCGAGACCTCCATCCCCGACGACCAGGCGGAGAAGATTCAGACGGTCGGGCAGGCGATCGACTACATCTGCGAGCACATGGCGCAGAAACAGGACTGATGACCGTTTTCCGCCCCCGACCGGCAGCCTGAACCCCGCGCGGCGTCGCCCGACGCCGCGGCGATTTCCACTAATTTCACGACCCGCCCCCGCGCGCCGGTCCGGTCCCTTCCCCCATGCCCTCCATGAATCATCGTCGTGTGGTTGTGACCGGTCTGGGCTGGGTGACCAGCCTGGGTCTGAGCGTGCCCGAGGTCTTCAAGGCCCTCTGCGCCGGC
Source organism: Phycisphaeraceae bacterium (assembly GCA_041747335.1). Classification (GTDB taxonomy): domain Bacteria; phylum Planctomycetota; class Phycisphaerae; order Phycisphaerales; family Phycisphaeraceae; genus JBGTFI01. The sequence continues at coordinate 1,857 of JBGTFI010000320.1, forward strand.
AAGAGCGGCATCACCGCGATCCGGCGGTTCGACACCACCGAGTATTCGACGACCATCGCGGGGGAGCTGCCCGATTGGGACGGCGGGCCGCACATTGAGAAGCGCGTCGCCAGGCGGCTGGACCGCTTCGCCCAGTTCGCGCTCAACGCGTCGATCGACGCCGTCAACGACGCGGGCATCGACTTTTCGAAGGTCGATCCCTGGCGATCGGGCGCGATCGTCGGATCGGGCATCGGCGGGATCGAGGAGTTCGAGGCCGGGCACCGCAAGATGCTCGAGAAAGGCCCGGACCGCGTCAGCCCGTTCATGGTGCCCAAACTGATGTGCAACGCGGGATCGGGGAACATCTCGATCCACTTCGGAATCCACGGCCCCAACGCGGCGATCACCACCGCCTGCGCCAGCGCCGGGCACGCCATCGGCGAGGCCTGCGACGCGATCCGCAACGACGAGGCGGACGTGATGATCACCGGCGGGAGCGAGGCGGCCGTCACCCCCCTGGGGCTGGCGTGCTTTGTCGCGATGAAGGCGCTTTCCCGCCGAAACGACGACCCCGCGCGGGCGTCGCGGCCGTTTGACAAGGATCGCGACGGGTTCGTCCTGGCCGAGGGCGCGGGCATCCTGGTGCTGGAGGATTACGAGCACGCGAAGAAGCGCGGGGCGCAGATCTACGCGGAGATGCTCGGACACGGACAGAGCGCCGACGGATCGCACATCACCGCCCCGGATGAAGAGGGCAAGGGCGCCGCCTTCGCGATGGAAGGCGCGCTGCGCAACGCGCGCATGAACGCGCAGCAGGTCCAGTACATCAACGCCCACGGAACCAGCACCCCGCTGGGCGACGTCGCCGAGACACGGGCCGTCAAGCGACTGTTCGGCGAATACGCCTACAAGCTGGCCATGAGCTCGACCAAGAGCATGACCGGGCACCTTCTGGGCGCATCGGGCGGCATTGAGGCGATCGCCACCGTCCTGACCATCCACGAGGGGGTGATTCCCCCGACCATCAACCTCGATGCCCCCGGCGACGAGTGCGACCTGGACTACGTCCCCCACACCGCGCGGGAGCAGCCGGTCAGCGTGGCCATGAGCAACTCCTTCGGGTTCGGGGGCCACAACGTCAGCCTGGTGTTCGGAAAGGTTTGAGCGGGTCGAACATCGAGGAATCAAGGCCCCTGTCCGCGCGGCTTCGATTCGTCATCCCCCTTCTGCCCGCGTACAATAGCGGTGCGGTGCCGATCATCCGCCCGCCCCAGTGCGTACATGGGGTAGAACGGGGCAAGGGATGTTCACCGCCACTGAAGCAGGAAAGGCTAACCCGCCATGACCAGTTCCATCCTCGCGTTTCTCGGTCCGATCGGCTGGCCTGAGATTCTCGTTCTGCTCATCCTGGGTCTTTTGATCTTCGGAAAGCGCCTTCCGGAGGTGGGTAAGAGCCTCGGCCAGGGGATTGTCGAGTTCAAGAAGGGGCTGTCGGGCGTCGAGGACGAGATCGAGAAGGCCTCGCGCGAGGCCCAGCGCAAGCCCAAATCCTCCCCGCCGCCGCAGTTGGAGGAGGACACCAGCCAGACCCTCGAGACCCGGACGACCGAACACAGCACCACGCACGGCGCCTGATCCCCAGCCGTTTGCCGCGCCACGCAAGGCCGATTATCCTCCCCACCCGCGGGCGATTAGCTCAGTTGGCTAGAGCGCACGGATCACACCCGTGAGGTCACAGGTTCGAGTCCTGTATCGCCCATTTTCGAGGGTTCCCCTGCCGCCTGGTATCGATGTGGCTCGCCCGCCGGGGTGTGCGGCATCAGGGCTCGTGAAGACCCAACCGTGGGCGCGGCGATCGCCGCGTTCTGGATCCACGGTGAGACCAACCATCGCAGGTCCGAAGGAACCCGGCCCGAAGCCTGACCTCCACGCCCTTCGCCACAGAACCTTGAGCACCATGATGGGTCATGCAACCCGGAGAGTCGGCGGCCGTCAAATGCCGGTGGAGGGACTCGAACCCACACTCTCTTGCGAGAAACGGATTTTGAATCCGTCGCGTCTGCCAATTCCGCCACACCGGCCAGGTGAGGTGGATGATTGTGGCGGGGGGGTTGGGGGGAGTCAAGGGGGGGATGGTGGTGGCGGATGAGACGGATTACATGCGACCCTCTGGAGCAGCGCGAGGCCCCAAAAATTACGCCACCAGATAGATCAGCGCATCCTCGATATAGCGGCCGCTTACTACGTTCTTCGAGAAGCGGATCCGGCTCACCTTCCCGTTCGTCGAGACCGCCTTCCGAAGCAGGCGGACCAGTTCGGCATCCGCATCCAGGATGCTGACCATCGAGAACGGCGCGGCCTCGGTCTCGGCGGCCAGTTCGTCACAGACCACGTGGATCCGTCGATAGACGCTCAGGGGGCCCTTCTGCGAGACCTCCGGTGAGGCGAACAGGAGTCGCCACTCGTTGACATCCGGATCGAAATGCCAGAAGGCCGCTGTGATCGGCAGGTCGGTCTCCAGAAGCTTGCGCGTCAGGCGCTCCCCCGCGTCGATCATGGCGTCGGTGAGGTATTCCTTCACCACAATGTTTTCAGCCATGGCAGGACTCCGGAGGTCGGGTCGGTGACGGCGGCGAAGAGGTCGCGGGCCTTCTGTTCCGTAATCCTGTTATCATAGCGCGAGCTTTCTCGCCAGTCTCGGACGGTGTTCCAGTAATCCTGATACGTCCTATCGGTACCAACCCTCACATCATGTGCAAGCCCCAATCCCGCCAGCTTCAGCAGCTCGCTCAAGTTGTGCGAATAGAACTGATTGACCAGCGACTTCTCCGGCACATCCTCGGCCCGAAACTGCCGGGCAATACACGCCTTGAGGGCGCATTCCACCGCATAACCAATCAGGTAATAAGCGGCGGCCCATCGCCCCACTTCCAGAAGTGCCTGGGCATCGGCGATCCGTTCATCGGCCAGCCGCTGCAGATCGATTCGATTCATGCTTTACCCCGCGAAACGCTCATCTCCTACCTCACCACCGCCGCACGCCCATCCCGCAACACCCGCAGGCTCTGCGGAAGCTCGAAGTGCATGTCTTCCGTGACCACGTGGGATTCGTCCACCTTTCCGCCGTAGGTCGTGATGAGATCCTGCACGATCTCCTGCACCAGGTGTTCCGGCGCGGACGCCCCGGCCGTGACCAGGATCGTGTTCACGCCTTCGAGCCAGGCCGGGTCGATTTCGCTCTTGTCGTCCACGAGGTAGGCGCGGGTGCCCACGTTCTCGCTGATCTCCGTCAGGCGAAGCGAGTTCGAGCTGTTGCGCGAACCGACCACCAGCACCAGGTCGGCCTGCTGCGCCAGTTCCTGCACGGCCTGCTGGCGGTTGGTCGTCGCGTAACAAATATCCTCCGAGGGCGGGCACTTGACGTGCGGATAGCGCCTCACCAGCGCATCGATGATGACGCGGGCATCATCCATGCTCAGCGTCGTCTGCGTGAGGTACACCAGCCGGTCCGTCTCCGTGAACGGCAGATTGTCCACGTCCTGCGCCGACTCGACGATGGTGATCGCCCCGGGCGCTTCGCCCACCGTGCCGACGACCTCATCGTGCCCCGCGTGGCCGATCAGCAGGATGTTGTAGCCCTGCCTCGCGTAGCGGATGGCTTCCATGTGGACCTTGGTCACCAGGGGGCAGGTGGCGTCGATCAGCGTGCAGCCGCGATCGCGGGCGCGGTTGCGCACCGCCGGGCTGACGCCGTGGGCGCTGAAGATGACGGTGGAACGGGCGGGCACCTCATCGATGTGGTCCACGAAGATCACCCCCTCCTTGACGAAGCGCTCCACGACGTGGCGGTTGTGGACGATCTCGTGATACACGTACAGCGGGTTGCCCACGATCTGCAGCGCCTCTTCGACGCACTGGATGGCCATGTTGACCCCGGCGCAAAAACCGCGCGGATTGGCGAGGATGATTCTCATGAAATCATCTTAGCGGGGTCAGTGGCCGTTCGCTAGAATGCCCGCCCTTACCGGCTTTTACTCACGGAGTTGACGATGGGAACGTACCTCGGCCTGGACCTGGGCGGGACGAATGTGAAGGCGGGGCTGCTGGATGACAAGGCCAAGGTCCTCTCAAGCCTTTCCGTGCCCACCCGTGCGGAGGGCGGCCCCGAGGGTGTCATCGCCGCCATGATCGACGCCGGCCGAAAGGCGGCCGAAAAGGCTGGGATCGAACTGAAGAAGATCGAGGCCGTGGGCATCGGTTCCCCTGGCCCGATGGACCTCGACGCCGGGGTGATCCGCGACATGCCCAACATGCCCGGGTGGAACCACGTCCCCCTGCGCGACCGCATCGCTCAGGGCCTCGGTCGGCCGACGGTTCTGGAGAATGACGCGAACGCCGCGGCCTTCGGGGAGTTCTGGGCCGGCGCGGGGCGGGATCCCGCCATCCGCCACCTGGTCATGCTCACCCTCGGCACCGGCGTGGGGTCGGGGATGATCATCGACGGCATCCTCCTCCACGGGGCCAAGAGCATGGGCGCTGAGGGCGGTCACATGATCGTCCAGCCGGGCGGGCGGCGCTGCGGCTGCGGCCAGCACGGGTGCCTCGAAGCCTACGCCTCGGCTTCACGAACCGCCGAGCGCGCGATGGAAGCGCTTGACAGCGATGAATCCGGCGCGGGTTCCTCCCTCCACAAGGTGCGCAAGGAGCACGGCGGAAAACTCACCGCCGAGCACGTCTTCGATGCCGCCAAGGCCGGCGACCGCCTGGCCGAGCGCATCGCCAAGGAGACGGCTGAGTACCTGGGCATCGCGTGCGTGAGTCTCTGCCGCCTGTTCGACCCGCAGATGATCGTCTTCGCCGGGGGCATGATCCACGCGGGGGATTACCTCTTTGACCTCATCCGCGACGCCTTCGATCGCAACACCTGGAAGCTGGTCAAGGACCACGTCAAGATCGTCCCGGCGGAACTGGGCAACGACGCGGGGTTCATCGGGGCCGCGGCCGTGGCGTGGGATGCGAAGCGCGCGGGAAGGGTGTGAGGGAGAGGCTTTGCATTGGCGGTCGGGTGCCTGTGTGAATCCCATTCCCTCCGCCATTCCCCTCTCATCCCGTCCGCTAATCCCCTACCTGCGCGAAGTCATCCCGCTGAATTCGCACGGAATCGGCGAAATCCATCGAAAAACACTTGGCGCAGCGCTCCGCCGCCGGTAACACGGGCGGTGGGGCGTTGATTCTGGCCGCTCACAAAAAGAAAGGAAAACCCATGCCTCACGAAGAATACCAGGACTGCATCGACGCCTGCAACGCCTGCGCGACGGCCTGCGAGCACTGCGCCAGCGCCTGCCTTGAAGAGGAGGATGTCGCGATGATGGCCCGCTGCATCACGCTCGACCGAAGCTGCGCCGACCTCTGCTCCTTCGCCGCCCGCGAGATGTCGCGCGGTTCGCAGTTCGCTCCGCGCATCTGCGAACTTTGCGCGGAAGTCTGCGAGGCCTGCGGAGCCGAATGCGCCTCACACGACCACGACCACTGCCAGGAATGCGCCGAGGCCTGCCGCGCCTGCGCTGATGCGTGCCGCCAGATGGTGGCGTAAGGGTGATACAACCTGGTAGGTCAGGCCTCGGCCTGACAGTTCCGCCCCAACGTGGGAAGCTGTCAGGCCAAGGCCTGACCTACATGCTGACCTACAGGCCTTCCGATAATAACCCCCTCGACGCCCCTTCCTCCCACGTCCGCAAACCTCCCGTTCAAGCCCGTGCCCGATCCGGTCGATCTTCACACGGGTGAAACCGGCCTCGGACCACGCCGCGCGCGGAACGCCCGGCCACCGGGGCCAAACGGGAAGCGGATGGCCAAACAGAACGTCAAGACAGGGCTGGAGATCTACCTCAAGCAGATCGACGAATCGCCCCTGCTCACCGCCGAGCAGGAGCGCGAGCTGTGCTGGGAGATCATGCACCGCAACTGCCCGCACGCGCGGGAGCGCATGATCCGCTCCAACCTGCGACTGGTCGTCAACATCGCCAAACGATTCGCCAACCGCGGCCTGCCACTGCAAGACCTCATCGAAGAGGGCAACCTCGGCCTGCTCCGCGCGGTCGAGGCGTTCGACCCGGATCAGGGCGCGCGCTTTTCCACCTACGCCTCCTGGTGGATCAAGCAATCGATCAAGCGTGCCCTCATCAACGCCGTTCAGCCGATCCACATCCCGGCCTATATGGTGGAGCTCATCTCTCGCTGGAAGAAGGCCCACCGCGACCTTGAAGAGAAGCTCGGCCGCGCGCCCTCCATCCAGGAGCTCGCCGAGGCGCTCGAACTGCCCCCGCGCAAGGTGCGCATCATCCGCAAGGCCGTGCGCGCTTTCCAGCGACCTCCGCAGACCGATTCCACCTCGCGCGAAGACGGCCCTTCACTCTCCGAGATGCTCCACGACGAAGGCACCCCCGCGCCGGACGAGCAGGTTTTTCAGGCAGACGATCTGCGCACCATCCGCACGCTGCTGGACTCGATCGACGAACGCGAGGCCACGATCCTTCGCCTGCGTTTCGGGCTTGACGGCAAGGAACCGCTCACCCTCAAGGAGATCGGCAAGCACGTCGGACTGACGCGCGAGCGCGTGCGCCAGATTGAGATCGAGGCGCTGGGCAAGCTCAACGCGCTGCTCGCCAGCAACAAGCCCCTGCTCCAGGCCCGCCTCCAACCCAAACCCCGCCGCCGCACGGGAAAAACCCGCGCCGCGGGATGAGCGCAAGGCTTGGCAGGGAGTAGCGCAAGGCTTGGCAGGGAGTAGCGGGAAGAGTCCATAGTCCAAAGTCACAAGACATGCGCGGTTCGTGCAACCGCTGATATCACACAGAATCTTGTTTTCGTGACAAGATTCTCCTGACGAACACTCCTGGACAGTGGGGCGGGCGTCCCGCCCGCCATTGCGGCGAAGCCGCATTTTCCCGCCGGGGAAGTGCCGCAAGGTGTTGTCATTTCAGGCCTTCGGCCTGATGGCGGGCGGGACGCCCGC
>JBGTFI010000321.1:0-2121 GCA_041747335.1 Phycisphaeraceae bacterium
TCGAGAAACAGGCCCAATCGCCGCAGCAGTGCCCGTGCGGGCCCCGTCGTCACGCGCGCAGCGTACAGGACCTACGAAAAAAGTACAAGTCCTTGGATCACGCCGCCCCCGCAAACCGCGAATCAACCTGACAAAGTAGTGCTAGGCACGAATAATTTCGAGGGCGTAATGCGGCTCTTGTCTGACTCGCACTGGGTGGCGCGCACCTATGACCTACTTGAGGGAGATACCTCCGATATGCTTGCTGATCTTGACGTGGTGAAGAGGGCGCTCGAGGTGCCACGTTCCCTCATCGGCCGGGAGGCCACGCGCTAGCCAGGCGCGGGCTCTATGATTGCTTGCATGTCCCAAACCGTCTCGATGGACTTGCGCGTTCGCTGGAGTGCCCGCTCCGTCGTCCTCACGAAGTGGCTGACGGAGGGAGTGGTGCGGCACGGCGATGAGGTTTGTGAATTGAACGTTGACGGCGCGCGCCAGGTGGTCAGGGCAAACCTTCCTATGGTGCCCCCCACGGATTATGGGGGCGTGTTCCGGGTGTGCGTCCGCGAGGGCGACGAGGTGGGGCCGCTTGGCGAGCTCCTGTGGGTGTCAACTTCCGCCAGTGGCAGTACCCATCCCAGAGACGCGGAACTGCTCGCGACCGCCCGGATGAAGCTGGCACGCCGCGCTGCGTATCCGCCGATATTCATCAGCTACCGGAGGACGGACACGGATGCGGCTGCTGGTCGTCTCCACGAGGCTCTGGTTAGCCGACACGGAGAAGACGCGCTCTTTCTGGACCAGTTCAGCATTCGGCCCGGCGAGGTATGGCCGTGGACGATTCAGCAGGCGGTGACGCACTGCAAGCTCGTAATTGTGCTGGTCGGTCCGCAGTGGCTGACCGTTCAGGATTCCAGCGGCCGCCGACGCATCAGCGAGCGTTCCGACTTCGTTCTACGCGAGGTGTGCGCTGCGCTGGACCGTGGCACGGCGCTCATCCCCGTCTTGGTGTCGGGAGCCCAGATTCCTATGCGCGACCAGCTACCCGCAGACCTTGGCGGCCTCGACCAACTACAGTTCCAGGAGTTGGGAACGCGCCACTGGGCGAGTGACCTGGCCAGCTTGGTCGCGGAAATCGACCGGCAACTCGCGTAGCCGGACGACCGCCGTTTGCAATCCGTTAGCAACAACGAGAAAGGCTCGGTTTCCCGAGCCTTTCTGCGTCCTGTCGCTAATTTCGTGTTACAGGTGCAAACGCTACTTCCAGGTGATCTCCATGCCGAAGAAATGGAGGAACACTTCCCGATTCGGCCGGTTCTTCGCGTTCTGTTGAGGGCTTCGGATGTAGAAGTCGATCTGCTGGGTCGCAGGGTTGGTTTCGCCGCCGGGCAGCTTCTTGTGGGCCAGCGGGTAATTGACGCGGAGCGTCTTTCGGTCGCGCAGGCCCTGCGTGACCATGAAATGCATCTCGTAGTCCTGGTACAGGGGCTTGCCGTTCAAGTTGGCGTGCCCGTATCCCCACCCCGCGAGGAACCCGAACGTCTTCGGCCAGTTGTCGTCCCCACACCCGGAATCGGTGCCGTGCTCGTGGATGTAGGCGACGATCCCGCCATCCTGGCAGGGGCTGAACTCGTGCCATCTGTCGATCGACAGCACCAGGTCGCCCTCCGGGATGCGAAGCCGTGCTTCAAAGGTCCCGCTCTTCTCGATCTCATTGACGTCGATCTCGGCGGTGCCTGTGACGGGATGCACGTTCTTCGCGTCGTTGTCGAGGTGATCCCACCCCTCGGGGTCGTTCAGCCCGCCGACCATGTAGATGCGATTGGCCGAAATGACGAAATGCCCGTCGTACAGATCGTGTTGCTCCGGCGCGAAGATGTGAACCATGGCGCCAGGCTGTTGGCGTGGATTCACGGACTGCTGGGCGAAAGCGGCGCCGCTGAGCAGGATGGCCAGGATGACGAAGCGGTGCATGAGGTACCTCCGTGGCTGCTGCCGTGTCAATTCCGTGTTAACCCGGCCCGGACGGGCTTGGCAGTTTTTGCGGATCGAGCGGACCGGGCGGATCGGACAGCCCGGGTTGGCCTCGCGGCCCGGGCGGCGCCGTCGGGCGGGCGATCCTCCACGCGCTTCACTTCGACC
>JBGTFI010000322.1:0-2503 GCA_041747335.1 Phycisphaeraceae bacterium
TCGATCCCCAGCAGGGCGTCCCCGATCTGGCCCCGGCCGCGACCGTGGACATCGACGCCTCGATCCTCGGCGTCGCCCCCGGCGAGCGCCCCCCCACCCTTCGCCGCGAGGGCGAGTTCATCATCAACCGCCGCGGCCGACTCATGCGCCTCCGCGCCGGCGGGCACATGCTCTTCGTCTTCGATGCCGACTCCCAGCAATCCCCCGAAACCCCCGTCGTCCTCCTGCCCTGCGGCTACCTCGAATACATGGAAGACGTCGTCCGCCTGCGCGGCGAGAACGTCGTCTTCATCCTCTCCGGCCAAATCACCCTCTACCGCAGCGTGAACTACGTCCTCCCGACGATGGTGAGGTTGGCGGAAGATCTGGGGAATCTGAGGCCGTGAGGGGGGCGGTAGGGTGCGTCAAGCGAAGCGGACTCACCGTTTCCGATGTCATGGATGCAACATGACGCCCAAGTATTCACAAGCCATCCTGAATGTTGCGTGGATAACCGTAGCCGGCGCCTTGACCTTCCTGATCCTGGGATGCGATCCGGGCGCCGAACAGAAACGGGCCCCTGAAACCAGCGCGACGATCCCCAGCCCCCATGATCATCAGCGGTTGACGGAGGTTGAACTGGTCGCAATCGCCAGAAGCCATCTCGAGAAAGATCGCCCGGAATGGGCCAACGTGGAACACCTTCAGCCGAGAATTGTTGAGCACGACCACGACTGGGAGGTCACCTGGGATCTACCGTCGGGGACGTTAGGCGGTACCCCCGTGGTGCATATCAGCAAGGAAACACTGGAAGTGATACGCGCTTACCACACTCAGTGACGCCGCAGCCTTGCGCGCAGCGAAGCGGAGGCACCCATCAATTACCCCGGCGCAGGTACGTCACCCCTCGGCCTGACACGAACGTGCGCCGGTCGCCCCGTGTGTCAGGCCAAGGCCTGACCTGCTCGCATGATCCCCCAAGAACCCCCTACGGCCGCGCCCCCTCCTTCTCCTGCCCGCCGAAGATGTCCCGCAGCGTGCGTTCGACGCCCGTGAGCGACCGCACGCGCGTCTGAGGCTGATCGAGCGTGCCCGTCACCTGCACGCGCACGAGCTGGTCCTTGAACAGCGTCCCGAGTTCCGAGAGCGCCCCGAGCTTCGGCCCCGAAGGGTTGCGCGTCACGAACTCGAGGTTGATCCCGCGCGTGGGGATGTCCATCACTCCCGTACCGCTGAATACGATCGAGGGAGCTTCGAAGCGGATCGAATCAAACTGCACCTCATCGCCGAGAATCAGAAACTTCGCCGAGGCCTGATCGAAGGAGGTCGAGCGCGGGACCGTGACGTTGAGGATCTGCAGCATCGTCAGCGCCAGCGGCAGCTCGTACATCCGCGCCTCTTCGATGCGCATCTCCCCCCGCCCGCGGCGGGCCGCCGGATTGCCCGTCTCCCCGTGGACGGTCAGGCGCGCCGCCAGGTTCCCCCCGGAAACGTCGTGCCCGTTGGCTGCGTCCGCGTGGATGGGCTGCACTCTCGCGGGTTTCAGAAGCGCTTCGAGCGGAACCTGCGCCAGCGTAAGATCGAGGTTGTACGCCTGGGGCGCGTCGATCGTCAGGTAACCCGTCCCGGTGAGCCGGCCCCCGTAGAGCAGGCCCTCAAGTTTGGTGAAGTCCAGCCGCGCCGGATCCTGCGCGGAGGATTCAAGACGGACCGTCAGCGGCTCAAGCAACCTCCCCGCGGCCCGAAGCTGCTCGGCATCGAGCGCGATCGAGAGCGAAAGCGGATCGCTCGCTCCCTCCCGCACCGCCCGAACGGTCAGCGCGCCCTGGAGGTCGGTGATCGGCAGCCCCACCTCCGCCCGGGCGTCGAGCAGATCCACGCGCGCCTCGAACCGCAGCGATTCCCCCTCAATCCCCGCACCGCCCAGCACCAGCCTGTCGACCCGCAGGTGATACTGCCCGTCAATCTCCAGGGCGTCGATCACATGGAGCACCCCCGCCGGCAGCAGGGCGCGGGCCGTGTCGTCAACGGCCGCCGCCTGGACCTCGAACGAAAGATCCACTCCCGGCGACTGCACGCCTCCGGGAAGAACGCGCCCGTTGACCACCGCGCGGCCGCGAACGCTCTCATCCCCGAAACTCGCCGCGAGGTTCCGCAGCACCAGCGCGCCGGGAGTCATCTCGATCTCGCCGGTCATCCCGCTGAGCGACACGCGCATCCTGCCCAGCGTCGCCTGGAGGTCGATCGGCAGGACACGAAGCGCGTAGGTCAGCCGGGCATCCGCGTGGCGGACGGTGTCCAGTTCGGCATCAAAGCGGCCCCGGAGGTCATACTTGTGAAGCAGATCCGCGGCGGTGGCGACCAGCGGCTCCGAAGGAGGCATGATTCCCAGCACGCGCGGGTCGATGGGCAGGCCCTTGCCCGATGCGTGCAGCGAAAGGCTCTGCCCGGCATCGCCCCACGTCGCCTGTCCGGTGAAGACCACATCCCCGCCGGCGAACCGCCCTTCCAGGCGCTCGAACAC
>JBGTFI010000323.1:0-1551 GCA_041747335.1 Phycisphaeraceae bacterium
CGGGCTGGACATGGCCGGCGACGCGATCGACTCCGGCGCGGCCCTGGCGGTCCTCGACAAGCTCATCGAGATCACCCAGGCCGACTCGACGCCGGCGCCGGTGTAAGACGGGACAGTCGAGGCTACCCGCCATCCGCCGACGGCTACCCGCTAATCAATCTCCCGAAGCCAGATGTTCCGGAAGCGCACCGCGTGGCGGTGGTCCTGGAGCAGCAGGGGCATGCGGTCGGCGTGCTCCACGTACCGCGGCGGCGGGTTGCCCCCGGTTTTTCCGAGGATTTCCGCGTGGTGGTGGATCAGCACGCCGTTGTGCAGAACGGTAAAGCGCCCCGGTTCGACCACGTTGCCCCGCGCATCGCGCTTGGGCGCGATGAAGATGATGTCGTAGCTCTGCCACGTCTCAGGCGGGCGCGCGGTGTTGACCAGCGGCGGCGTCTGGGCGTAGATCGATCCCGCCTGCCCGTCGGGCGTGGTGGCGTGGTCGTGGGATTCGAGGATCTGGATCTCGTAATGCGTCTGGAACTTGATCCCGCTGTTGCCCACGTTCTGCCCTTCGCCTTCTTCGTGGGGCGTCATCCACTCGATGTGTAGCTGGCAGCTTCCGAAGGCCTGGCGGGTGATGATGTCGCCGCTGTTCGGCGCGACCACCAGCTCGCCGTTCTCGATCTTCCATTTTGGGAGTTGTCCGTTTGTATGCACCCACCCTGAGAGGTCGGTCCCGTCGAAGAGGACGATCGCATCGGAAGGCGGCTGAGCATCCGTCTCACCCGGCCGGACGATGCGCGGATGGGTCGGCGCGGCCGGGTCCGCGGCGGAAGCGGCGGACATCATCCAGAGCGCGCCCAGCGCGATTACCATGCCGAATCCCGCGATCAGGGTCAGGAACTTCATGGAAATGCCTTTCCGCTAGCACTATTGGTGGGCGGTGCCCACCCTACTGGAGCGGTCGAATCCAGATGTTGCGATATCGCACGAGGTTCCCGTGGTCCTGGAGCACCAGCGGGCCGGTGGGTTTCATGTCACCGAACATCGCGGCCGCCGTCGGGCCGGGCACGGGCGCGTGGTGCTGGATGAGCACCCCGTTATGAATCACCGTGAAGCGCGCCGGCTCGACGACATTCCCCTGCGCATCGAAACGCGGGGCGAAAAAGAAGATTTCATAAGTCTGCCACTTGCCCGGCGGTCGCGAGGCGTTGACCAGCGGCGGGTGATGGCCGTAGATCGCACCGCACTGTCCCGTGGGATTGGTTTCGGTCGTGTGGGAGTCGAGCACCTGGACCTCATAGCGTCCCTGAAGGTAGACGCCGCTGTTGCCGCACCCCTGGCCCTCGCCGGTGGGGGGGTCGGGCGTGGCGAACTCGAGGTGGAGCTGGCAGGCGCCGAACGCCTGCTTCGTGCGGATGTTCCCCGCGCCCGGCGCGACCTGCATGTAGCCATCCTTCACATCCCCCGTCGCGGGGCCGTTGTCGCCGACCCACCGATCGAGGTTCGTCCCGTCAAAGAGCACGATCGCGTCGGCCGGGGGTTCACGATCCGTCGCGCCCGGCGCGA
>JBGTFI010000324.1:0-6842 GCA_041747335.1 Phycisphaeraceae bacterium
GTGGGCTTCTCCGAAGCCATGATGGCGGACTTTGAGATCTTCAAGCGCGACGGAACGACGCTGCTGGTCGACATCGCCGAAGCCGTGACCATCGGCGACGTGCTGGACCTCATCAACGCCGATCCGTCGCTGACCGCCGAGGTCAATGGCGCGGGCAACGGCATCAACATCATTGACAGCTCCGTCGGCGATGACGGCGTGGTGCTGAGCGTTTCGGCACGCAACGATTCCACGGCCGCGGAGGATCTGGGCATTCTTCTTGCGGACGGACAGACCGATCCCGTCGCCGATCGTGTCCTGGAGGGCCTGCCCATCGGGGCGGTGCTCGGTGTGACGGAGGTGGACGGAACCGCCGCGGCCGACCTGGGCCTGCTGGGCTTCGATGAAGATCAGACCGCGACGCTCGTGGGCGAAGCCGTCACCGGCGTGCTCAGCGTCGCCGCGCTGAACGCTTCACCGGCCATCGTCGATCTCGGATTCGCCACCGCGGACGAAGCGGTCGATGCGGATCGTAACGGCGTCATCACCGGCAACGCGATTCTCGACCTGGCGGTGACCAATGCGCTGACCGGCGAGGCGGTGACGCCGACCGGAATCGACTTCGGCATGTTCGGCGGGCGCGAGGTGCTGCTGGCGGTGGCCAACATCCTCAACCACAGCCCCGTGGTGAACGTCGGGCCGATCTCGACCACGCTCGCGGCGCTCCAGGGTCTGGCGATCAGCAGCGACGGTCAGGCCTTCGCCGCCGAGGTCGCCCGCTTCATGGTCGCCGGCGACCTTGCCTTCGCGAACTTCGAGGCCCGCGACCTGGCGGTGTCCACGAACGGCCGTGTGTTCGTCGTCGGCGTCAGCACGCTCACCGGCGATGTCGAGCTTCACGAAATCCTCCGCGATTCCGTGGGGATCGCCACGGGCGTCCGTCGGCTGGGCGTCGTGGTGACGGAAGAGAACTCACCGATCATTGATGTCCACGCGGTGACGGTCAGTCCCGACGGGACGATCTACATCGTGGGGATGGAGGAGCCGGTCATTCCCGAAGATCCCAACGACCCCTTGCCGCTTCCGTTGCGATCGGTCTATACCGTCAACCCCACGCCGGTCGAGCTTGACGACGACTCGCGCTTCGACGAGGTCATCGCCACGCCCGTGGCCCAGATCACAGGCACGGTGGACGTCGACGACTTTGTTCTGCTCAACCCCGTGGACGGACTGCCGGATCTGAGCATCGTATTCGTCGACGCCACGCAACTTGACGTCAACTTCGACGGGGTCCGGACGATTCAGGATGTCGTTCGCGCCATCGAGTTCGCCGATCCCACCGGGCAGCTTCGGGTGACGGTTCTGGCGAACGGCCTGGAGATCGGACCGGCGAACGCGGCCACGGGTTTGGCGGTCAGTGAGATCGTCGCTCTCAACGGTTCGCCCGTCGCCACTCAACTCGGCATCGAGAAGATGGTCGTCGAGGGCGTGTCCCTCATCGGTGATCCGATCCAGAGCCTGATCTCGATGGATGATTCGGTCACGGGCCTGGCTTACGACCCGATCACCAACCAGTTCGCCGTCGTCCGACGCACCGGCGGGGCGATCGACGAGCTTCAGTTCCTTCAGGTGGGTCAGGGCGCCGCGACGATCGCCCGATCCGCCGGATCCATCGAGGTGGCCGGCGAGCCGACGGAAATCCGCGGGATCGGGATCACGCCCGACGGCGAGATCTTCGGGTGGGACTTCTCCGATCCCGCCGGCGCGCGCCGCGTCCTGATCGCCCGCGATCTGGCGACGCTTTCGGTCGCGCTGGGCGCCCCCGAAGACCTCCTTCCCGCCGGCGCCGCGCCCGTGGGCATGGCCGGTTCGTTCCTGTCGGGCGGGCTGTGGTCCATCGACGCACAGGATCCCGTCAATCAGCTCATCTTCGCCTCCACGCCCTACGATCGCCTGGTCGAGATCAACACCCAGACGGGCGCGATCCTCCGAAACACGCAGGGCGTCATCCGCGACGCGTTCGGTAACTACTTCGTCAACAACATCTCCCAGCTCGCCTTCACGCCCGACGGCGACCTCCTGGTCATCCTCAACGACCGCGACGGCGCCGGCAGCCTCTTCGACCCGGCTGACGGATTCGCGATGGGCGCGCTGGACCTTCAGGATCTTGACGGCGACGGGTTCGTCGATGTCATCCACCCGACCTCCCCGCAGTTCTCAACGCCCGCGCTCATCAGCGGCGTGATCGGCGCCCTGGGCTTCACCGGGTTCGCGGCGCTCGACCTCGACGGAGACGGCGAGACCGATCGCATCGTCGCCAGCGTTCTCCAGCCCGACAGCAGCGAAGTCCTGGTTGACCTGACCTTCAACGCCGCGCTCTCGCCCGTGACCCCGCTCTCCGAGTTCAACGGCGGCGCGGGCGTGAACGTGGTCGACGGAGTGGACTTCACGATCACGAAGCGCAACGGCGATGTGGTCGAAGTGGACCTCATCCCCGAGCAGCTTGAAGCGCTGGCCGCCGTGATCGATGCGATCCAGGCCGCCGATCCCGACGGCGATCTGACGGTCCTGATCAACAACACCCGCACGGGTCTGATCCTCGTGGATAACTCGATTCCGATCGGCGGGCAGGAACTGACGGTCGCCGCGGCCAACGGGTCCACCGCCGCGGCCGACCTGGGCATCCTCGGCGTCGACGGCGTTGTCGATGACCTGGCCGACGGGCAGCTCCATGGCGCACTGGTCCACTCGACCGTTTCCGCCGCCACACTCGGGACCATCGCTTACGACCACGACCGCGACACCACCACCGCCGCAATCAACGCGAGCCTTGTCGGGCTGGGCTTCGATCCGCTGGGCAACCTGCTGGGTTACGCGGTGAGCGGTGGGGGGGCGCAACTGATTCAGATCGACCTGGAAGATCCCGGCATGGCCGTGCTCGCCTCCGCGGCCGGCGCGCTGAGCGCCGACCTCGATGCGTTCGCCATCGGCATCGGCAACGCCACCAGCGTCGCCGGCGGGTTCGACACCGATCTGGGCGCGGACAGCCGCCCCGGGCAGTACTTCCGCAATCCCGGCGTCGCGCCGACTCTCGGGTTCATCGACATCAACCCGGACTACGACGCGGTGAGTGATCCCGACCCCGACGGCGACGCGAACAACGGCATCGCGGCCGGGCAGTTCGTGCCGCTTATCCCGCTCACCTCGAACGCCTCGGGTGGTTCTCTGGCGGGCACGACCGTCACCTCCATCGCCTTCGACGATCGCATCGGGGGCACCGGAGACCTCTTCGCCGTCACCTCCACCGGGCTGCTGCTTCGTTACGACCTCGATGCCGTGGGCGACATGGCGCTGCCGGTCTCCGGCGGTCCGATCGCCACGCTCATCGACGGACAGACCGGTCAGACCCTCCAGGTCAACCAGATGGACTTCAACGGCGAGGACCTGGTGGGCATCGACTCGCGCTTCGGCCGATTTGTCGGGCTGCCGACCGAGTCAGGCGGAACCGTCATCAACCGATCCGGCGTCGCGGCCATCAACGGCAACGATCTGCGCGGTATGTCCTTCGACCCGATCACCGAGCGCTTCATCGCGTTCCAGCCCTCCACGGGCGAGTACGTGGTGCTTCTGGGGTCATCCGCCGATGAACTCGCCGGCGGCGTGTTCGCCAATTCCTTCGGCAGCGTCCGCATCACCACCACCGACGGGTACGATGCCCGACTGGTCGCCATGGGCAACTCCTTCGGGTCGATCAACGTCACCGGTCGATTCGGCGGCGCGTTCATCACACCGGGGCAGATGAGCGGCTTCACTCAGACCGGCGGCGATTTCGGCGGCGCGCTGATCGCCGGCGGGGGTATCCGCAATGTATCGATCCGGGGGGGATCGGTCCTCGAAAACGCCCGGATCGAATCCGGCGGCAGCCTGAATGGCTTTACCCTCATGGGCGGCGACTTCGCCGGCATCCTCGAAGCTCGTTCGGCCGGCAACCTCCGCATCGACGGCGCGATGCTCGATGGCGGCGTGATCCGCGTCGACGGCGCCGCTCGCGGTGTGCAGGTGCGAGGCACGTTCGGCGGGCTGGTTGAGCTGGGCTCGCTCGCCGGTCAGCTCCGCGTCGACTCCCAGATCGCTTCCACCGGAGGGATCGATATCCACGGCGACACGCGCGGCCTCAACCTCGCCGGTGGGATCGCCGCGGGGGGCATGGTCTTCATCGACGGTGAGGCCTCGAGCGTGACCGCCAACGGGACGATCAGCGGGCTGCTCGCCATCCGCGAAACGGTTCGCTCCGCTCGGCTGGGCAACGTGGTTGACGGGGTGGTGCTTTTCGGGATGGACGCCACCACCATCACCGTCACCGGAAACGTCACCCGATCGCTGATTTCCCTGGGTGTCTGGCTCGGGGACGACCGCCTCTACAACACTGCCGATGACCTCATTCACGGCGGGTCGGCCAGAACCGTCACCATCAGCGGCGACTTCACCGACAGCGCCCTGGTCGCGGGCGTACTTCCGACCCTCGCCGCCGGTCCCGGCGTTCCCAACGACAAACGGCTGTACATCGGCGACAACACACTGCCCCTGGCCACGCGCGACGCCGCCGAAGCGGGCGGACCCGCGAAGAGCATCTTCTCACGCATCAACTTCCGCGGGCGCGTCCTGGGGACGTCCGCGGGTCTTGGCCGCATCCCCGTCGTCGCCGCCGCCGACGAGATCACGCTTATCTCCGGCAACGAGACCAGCTTCCTGCGGACCCGCGTCTACGGCGATCCCATCGGAGCGCCCGTCGTCGAGCAGATCAACCCCATCAACAACTCGCGATTTGAGATCGTGTTCAGCGAGGAACTGCTCACCTCCTCGCTGATCCTCGCCATCGACGCGAACAACGACGGCCGCGTGGACGGTCCGGCCGACACCTACGGCACCATCCTTCTGACGGACATCGTCGGCAACGTCATTGACAACGCCACTCTGAGCTACTCCGTCCGGACGGACTCCCTGGGCAACCGGCGCGGCGTCGTCCTCGTGCAGATGAACACCAGCGGCGGGTTTGCCGCGATTTCCCCGGTCATCAACGTCACCCTGCGAGGACAGACCGACAACACCGAGGTCGCCGGGGCCTCGAAGCGCGTGGCCATCTCCGATCGTTCGGGCAGCCGATCGGTCCTGAGGAATCTCAACCAGTCGGGAGCCTCGGCCGGACTGGAGCAGGCCTTCGGTGGATCGGCCGCCACGCGAAGCGAGGATCCTTTCGGCACGATCCTGGACGGCGACCGCGACGGCGTCGAAGGCGGCGACTTCATCGCTTCGCTGCTCTTTGGCGACGCGCCCGACGATCACGCCCAGGCAGAGCAGTTCCAGGTTCCGCTCTTTGTCGATGCCGGGGCCACCAACGTCTTCGACGCCTCGTTCACCCCGCCGGGCGGGGCCGACACGGACCTGTTCCACTTCGTCATCACCCAGGGGGACCTGGCCGGGGGAACCCTCCTGTTCGGCACGGAGTTCCGCGGCGCGCAAGTGCCGGGCAACCTCAGCCTCGAGTGGCGCAATGAGGAAGGGATCATCGAGACCCTGGCGTTCTCAAATTCGTTCGGCAGCCTCGTCAATCACATGATTGTCGAGATCGCCCGCCCGGGAAGCTACTTCCTCTCCGTTGCCGGGTCGGCTCCCAATACCGGCGATCCCAGCTACGACCTCAGCCTTGCGCTCGCCTCCACCGACGTGAGACTCGCGCAGGTCATGGGCGCCACGCTCCAGAACGACGGCACGTTCTTCTTCTTCAACAGCGAATTCGGCGGCGTGACCCCGCGGCGGACGGGCATCGTCGCCCCGGCCTACGTCAACAACCAGGCCAACAACCCTGTCCAGCTTGTGTACCTGGACTTCGACGGCGCGACCGTCCGCGACTTCGCCTCCGCGATCACCACGGACTTCCTCGTCGAGGCATTCAGCGCCGCGTCCTTCGATTCCACGCTCGCGGGGCTTGAGAGCCTGCTTGTTTACGGTGACGCGTCGAAGGGCATCACCGGAATCGTCGACAACCTCGTCTCTATCTTCGCCGACGCCCCGGCTTCCAATCAGCCGACCCTCTCGGGCGTGCGCGAGGCGACCAGGCTCAACGTCGTCCTGCTCGATGACCTGACCAACCCCGCGCAGGCGTTCCTGAGCGCCCCCCACGGGCTGTACTTCACCACCACGCCTCCGGCGCAGTGGGGCCTGGTGGACGTGCCGTTCTCCACGATCCACTTCGGGCAGGTCGATCAGTCCAAGCTCACCTTCTCCGAAGGCCATCGACTGGGTCAGGCGAGCCAGGTCGATACCGCCAACATGAACAAGCGCGACGACGCCGTGGTCATCGCGCAGAACTTCGATATCTTCGAGGGCCTGGCGTCCTCCAACCTCAACACCCGCGCGGCGCAGTTCGCCAACGCGTTCGCCGCCGTCGCGGCGCACGAGCTGCTGCACCTGCTCGGCCTCGAGCACACGACCCGGAACATCCTCGGCGATCCCCAGGCCCTGCAGAATGGATCGATCAACATCCTCGCCGAAGGCGGTGAGAACACGCTGGGCGACATGCTCGCCGGCAACATGCGCATCGGCAAGGGACAGCTCGCCGACCGTCCCGGCGTTGAGCAGGACACCGTCGATCTCCTGCTCGACTGGCTGAGTTGATCGGGCGGTTTGCAACCCGCCTGGCGCGCGCCCCTGGGCGGACATCTCCGCCCAGGGCATGGTCCGCGCCGGGCAACCGCCGCCCCCGCGGATGTGGGACACCCGCCCCCACCCCCAACCCCAGCTCATCACTCAGAACCCACAACCCATAGCCCCTCACAAACGCCACGGGCTGCGCATCGCGCGCG
>JBGTFI010000325.1:0-5077 GCA_041747335.1 Phycisphaeraceae bacterium
GCATGAGGGGTTGATTCCGGTGCCCGCAGCGGCCGGGGGAGGCGAGGCGGCGGTGATGATCGATCAGGCGCTCGATTGCGAGTGCGCCTGGGGCGTCACGGGAAGGCAGATGCTCCGGGCCGACGGGCCCACGCGCCTGCCTGAGGCGGCCGAGGCGCTCGCGAGCGGCAAGTGGCCGCGGAAGGTCAAGCTCACGCTGGCGGACGTGGTGGAGGGTCACCAGTGGGCGCTGACGCTCCAGGCGGACCTCATGCAGGTTTCCGCCGCGGCGCTTCCGGAAGGGGAAGAGGTCGCCACGCCGCGCGAGGCGATCGAGCAGCGCCTGGCGTCGATCCGCCGGATGACCCGCCTTCTCGATGGGGCGTTCGCCGCGTTCCTCGAACAGCGGACCTCCGGCCAGTGGCAGGGGGTCCGCCGGGAGATCTCCCGCTGGATTCGCGCCCGCCGCCGCCTGGTGAAGGGCGCGCTCGGCGACGCCGTGGAAAGGGTCGTGGAAGTGACGACCGTGTGACCGCGAACGCTTGCGTGGGGCGGGACGCCCGCGCCACGGAACGTATTGGCCGCCCTACATCCTCACCCTCACTCGCCGATCCTTCACACCTTCCTGGTGTTTCACCAGGTTGCCTTCGACGCGCCGGCCGTCGACTTCCATCGATTTGATGCCGTTCTGCGCACCGTCGGGGTTCTCGATCTCGATGATGCACCGCGTGCCGCGGTAGAGGCGTTCGACGCGGGCGTTTTTCCAGTGGGAGGGGATGGCCGGGTCGATGACCAAGCCGTCGTAGGCGGCGCGGACGCCGAGCATGTGGTCGATGACGACCTTCTTCATCCAGGCGGCGGTGCCGGTCTGCCAGGAGTGGCTGGCGCGGCCGGGGTGGTCGTGCTCGTCGCTGGTGATGTACTGGGAGTAGACGTACGGCTCGGCCATGAAGGTGTCGTGATCGACCGCTCCGGGGAGGGTCTTGCGGAAGTAGCGGTAGGCCTCATCCCCCCGGCCGAGCATGCACTCGGCCATGATGCACCACGTCACCGGATGACAGAACACCGCGCCGTTTTCCTTCTTGCCCCAGACGCAGCGGGTGATCAGCCCGATGTTGGGATCGATCTCCCGGTAGGCCGGAGCGCAGATCTTCGGGCCGAAATCACAGTCCAGGTGTTCCTTGACGCTGTCCATCGCCTGCACGAGGCGATCGCGCTGGGCGAGGTCGGCGAGTACCGCCCAGCTTTGCGTGTTGATGAAGATCTTCCCGGCCGGGCTTTCCTTCGAGCCGATCTTGCGGTCCTTCGCGCCGAAGGCGCGGATGAACCACGCGCCGTCCCAGCAGTGTTCGTTGAGCGCCTGAATGAGGGGATCCCGTGCGGCCTCGACGCGCTGGATGAGGTCACTGCGGCCGAGGAAGGCGAGCAGTTCGATGAACTGATTCATCATGGCGACGAAGAACATGCCGCCCCAGACGCTTTCGCCGCCCTCTTCGCCGCCGATGTAGTCGAGGGTGTCGTTCCAATCGCCCCGGCCGAAGATGGGCAGGCCGTGTTTGCCGAGGTTTTCTTTGGAAGCGCGCTGAAGGATGGCGAGCATGTGTTCGAGAATGGTGCCGGACTTTCCGTCGAGGAAGGGTTCGGTCTTTTCGAGGATGGCGGTGTCGCCGGTTTCCTTGATGTAGTCGGTGACGGCGAGGATGTACCAGAAGGGGTCATCACAGTGCTTGGTGGTTTCGCCTTTGCCATCGGCGACGAAGTGGTGGTAGACGCGGCCGTCGCTGAACATCTGGCGGGCGAGCAGGTGGATGCGCTGGCGGGCGCGCTCGGGGGCCGACTGCGTGATGGCGATGGTGTCCTGCGAGGTATCGCGGAAGCCGAAGCCCCGGCTGATGCCCCAGTAGTAGAAGCTGGCGACGCGACCGACATCGAACGCGACGCGTGCCTGGTAGGGAATCCAGTGGTTGATGAAAACGTCGAGGTCGCTTTCGGGCGTTTTGACGCGCAGGTGGTCGAAGTACGCATCCCAGTGCTCGCGCACCTGGGAGAGCGCGGCGTCGGCGGCGGCGGGACTGTGGTACTTCGTGGCGGCCGCTTGCTTCTTCGCCTCGAACTGCTCTTTGGGGATGACGCCGAGGGAGAAGATCACGCGCCTGGATTCGCCTGGCTGAAGCTCGATGACGGTTTCGAGCGCGCCGATGACGTTGCCGTAGTCGGTGCCTTGCGAGGACATGCGGCCGGTGTCGATCGCGAGGGGGTTGTTTTCGCTGCGGAAGTTGCCGATGAAGCGTTCGCGCATGGATTCATACTGCGCGACCGGTGCACTGGCGGTGAAGAACGCCCACTGGTTCCACTCCTGGTTCTCCTGCTGCTGCGTGCCGGCGTGCTGGGTGACCCAGTAGGTCTTGGTGGCGAAGAGGGTGTTGAGGGGCCTGTCGAAGCGGACACGGTTGAAGTGCTGGTCATCGCACTGGTTGATGAGGTCCACGTGCGCGTGGCCCAGGCACAGCTCGACGTAACCGACGAGGGAGAGCTTGCGAGGTTGATCGCTTTCGTTGGTGAGTACGACGTCCCAGATTTCCTGGTCGTCTTCCGGGGGGACGAAGTAGGTGACGCGCGAGGCGATCGAGCTGACTTTTCCGGTCACGCGCGTGTAGCCGAAGCCGTGGGCGACCTGGTAGCTCTCGCGCTGCCGGCCGACGGGCTGCCAGGTGAGGGACCAGTACTCCCCGGATTCGGCGTCGCGGACGTAGAGGTACTTGCCCGGGCGATCGTGCGGCACATCGTTGATGCGGTAGCGGGTGATCCGGCCGTGCAGCGGGCTTTGGATGTAGCTCATCCCGCCGCCGTTGTTGGAGAGGGTGGAGAAGTATCGCCCGTTGTAGAGGTAGTTGATCCAGGGTGTGGGCGTGGCGACGTTGTGGATGACGTACTCGCGTCCATCGGCGCTGAAGTTTCCGTATGGCATTGGGGTGTTCGCGTAAGGGGGGCGCTGCCGGTGGGTGGGGGTGTGGTGTTTTCAGGTGTCAGGTCCGCAATGGAGAACCCCGCGAGCCGGGGCGGCGTCAAGCCTCCGCCCCAGCGCTCGTGCGGTGGGCGGCGCCCACGCTACTCGAGGTAGGTGTAGCCCGAGAGTCCTCCTTCGTAGGCGCTGAGCATGGTGCGGCTTTCGGCGATGGTCATGCGTCCGGCGCGGACGGAGCGTTCGCAGTCGTGCCGGATGGCCTGGTAGAGCTGGTTGACATCGTACTGGAGGTAACCGAGGACTTCCTTGACGGTGTCGCCTTCGACAACCTGCTCGATGGACCATCCCCACTGCTCGTCCATCTTCACGTGGACGACGTTGGTGTCGCCGAAGAGGTTGTGGAGGTCGCCGAGAGTTTCCTGGTAGGCGCCTACCAGGAAGGCGGCGAGGTAGTACGGTTCGCCGTCGCGCAGTTCGTGTAGACGAAGGGTTCGGCGGACGGCCTGTCGATCGACGAAGTGGTCGATCTTTCCGTCGGAGTCGCAGGTGAGGTCCGCGAGGGTTCCTTCGCGGGTGGGTTCCTCGTCGAGGCGGTGGATGGGAAGGATGGGGAAGACCTGGTCGATCGCCCAGATGTCGGGCAGGGACTGGAAGATCGAGAGGTTGACGAAGTAGGTGTCGCTGAGTCGGTATTCGAGCTTTTCAAGCTCTTCGGGGACGGCCTCCATGTCGCGCAGGATGTGGTGCATCTTGAGGCAGGTGGCCCAGAAGAGTCGATCGACCATGGCGCGGTCTTCAAGGGTCAGGTGGCCGAACTTGAAGAGTGTGAGGGCCTCCTCGCGCGCCTGGGAGGCGTCGTGGTAGCACTCGAGCATCCGGGCTTGTGAGACGTTGCGATAGGCTTCGAGGAGGTCCTCGAGGGGCCGGGGGACGTCGGTTCGTTTGGCGACGCCGTTTTCGAGGGAGGTGGGGAGTTTGTAGTCATCCAGGCGGTGGGCGCCGACGACGTTGAACACCAGCACGCTGTGGTGGCTGACCATGGCGCGTCCGCCTTCGGTGACGATGTGGGGGTGGGGGACGCCGGCGTCGTCGCAGGTGGCCATGATGCGGTACACGACGTTTCCGGCGTATTCGCTGAGGGTGTAGTTGGTGGAGAACTCGTAATTGGTCTGGCTGCCGTCGTAGTCGATGCCCAGCCCCCCGCCGATGTCGATGTATTTAAGTCCGGCGCCGAGTCGGATGAGTTCGACGTAGAGGCGGGCGAGTTCGGTGACGCCGGAGGTGACGACGCGGATGTCGTGGATCTGGCTTCCCATGTGGCAGTGAACAAGCTGAAGGCAGTCGAACATGTCCCGCTGTCGCAGCTTATCGACGACTTGGAGAACGGAAGGGATCGTCAGTCCGAACTTGGCCTTGCTCCCGCTGGAGTGTCGCCAGCGGCCCGCGCCTCGGACGCCGAGGTTGACCCGGACGCCGATGCGGGGGCGGACGCCGTAGGCCTCTGCCTGTTCGAGGATGAGGTCCAGCTCGCGGGTGTTCTCGATGACGGGGATGATGGTCCTTCCGAGCTTGGTGGCGAGCATCACGTGGCGGATGTAGCGCTCTTCCTTGAACCCGTTGCAGATGATCAGGCGGTCACGTCCGTCGGCGGTGAGCCCCAGGACGGCCAGGAGTTCGGGTTTTGACCCGGCTTCGAGCCCGACATCAAAGGGTTGGCCGGACTGCATGACCTGATTGACCAGGTGAAACTGCTGGTTGGCCTTGATGGGATAGACGGCGTGGTATCGGCCCTGGTAGCTGTTTTCCTTGATGGCGTTTCCGAACGCCTGGTGGATGTCGTTGATGCGCGTGGCGAGGAGGTCGTTGAAGGCCAGGAGAACGGGGGGCTGGATGCCTCGTTCCTCGAGTCCGGCGACGACTTCGTAAAGATCGACCTCGCGGCCTGGGGTGCGGTCGGGACGGACGACGACACGACCCTTGTCGTTGACGGCGAAGAAGCCCTGTCCCCAGCCGTCGACCTGGAAGAGGTCGGAGGCGTCTCGAACGGTCCAGGGTTCGGCGGGCGTGGCCGGAGCGGGGCGCGATGCGGGTGGGCGCGCCGCGACCGGGGTCGCGGAGGATTCGGCGTCGGTT
>JBGTFI010000326.1:0-7350 GCA_041747335.1 Phycisphaeraceae bacterium
GGGGTGCGTCGGGAGCGTGCTGTTTCAGGAGGTCAATCGTCAGACGATCCGTCTGCTGCAACGCGCCGGATGCGAAGTCATCGTGCCGAGAAGTCAGCGCTGCTGCGGGGCGATCCACCACCACGGCGGCCGAATCGAAAAGGCCCAAGCGCTCGCCAGGCGCAACATCGACGCGTTCTTCAGCGCCCGCTCGCGCCACCGTGATGCGCCGGGCGTCGATCACATCGTCAGCAACGCCGCCGGGTGCGGCGCGATGCTCAAGGATTACGCCCACCTCCTGCGGCATGACGTAGCGTATGGTGGTAAGGCCGCGGCGCTGAGCGAACGGGCGGTCGATATCTGTGAGCTTCTGGTCAAGCTCGACCTTCCCGCGCCGCCGCGCGCGGTGCGGCGGACGGTGACGTACCACGATGCCTGCCACCTCGCCCACGCCCAGAAGGTGACCGCACCGCCGCGAGCGCTGCTCTCGCGCATCGAGGGGCTGAAGGTGGTCCCGCTGGTCGAATCGGACATGTGCTGCGGCGCGGCGGGAACGTACAACATCGCTCAGCCGCAGATGGCCCGGCGGCTGGCCGAGCGCAAGCTCCGCCACATCCAGGCCACGGGCGCGAGCGTCTGCGTGACCGGCAACGTCGGCTGCGCGATGCAGATCGCCGGTGAGGCGAGGCGTCTGAACATCCCGCTGCGCGTCGTCCACCCCGTGACGCTGCTGGATGAAGCGTTTGATTGATGGTCGATTGCAGATTGAAGACTCAGAAGTCAACTCTGCTTGCCCTTCTGCGTCATTTCGGCATAAAGCTCCTCGAACCGCCCGTGCATCCGCTGCTGCGTGAATCGTTCAAGCAGACGCGATCTCCCCGCTTCGCCCATGCGCTTGCGCTGGGCCGGATCGCGCACCAGTCGCAGCAGATGGTCCCCCAGCGCTTCACCCTCACCGCGCGGCGAGAGCAGGCCGGTGACCTCGTGCTCCACGACCTCACCGTTGCCGCCGACTTCGGTGGCCGCGATCGGAAGCGCCGCCGCCATCGCTTCAAGAAGCGTCACGGAGATTCCTTCGCTGAGGCTCGAGAGCATGAACACGTCCGCCCCGGCCATCAACCTGGGCACATCCTTGCGCACGCCCAGGAAGCGAACGTCCGCCTCGATCCCAAGCTCGGCCGCGAGCGCTCGCGCCTCCTGCATCTTCTCCCCGTCGCCCGCCAGCGCGAGCACCGCGCTCCCCGGCGCTTCGCGGCAGACTTTGGACATCGCTCTGATCGCCGTGGCGTGGTCCTTCACGGGATGGAACCGCGCCACCTGAAGAATGACCGCCTGCCCTTCGGCGGCGCTCAGCTCCGCGCGCACCGCGGCCCGGTGCGTGTGAATGATGTCCGGATCGAACGGCGCTGGGTCGATCCCGTTGTGGATCACCTCGATCCGCGCGGCGTGGATCCCCTCGTTGGCGATGAGCATCTCTTTCACAAAGTGGCCCACGGCCGTGACGCGGTCCCCGCGCCGCAGCAGAAAACGGTTGGCGAGCACGCGCTTGGGGCGGCGGAAGTCGGGGTAGTGCCGGCCGTGCTCGGTGAACAGAATCGGCGGCACGCCCCGCAAGCCTCGCGAAAGCGCCGAGTAGAAAAAGGGCGTGTACTGATGCGCGTGGAGCAGGCTGACCCGGTGCTCGCGCACCGCCCGGCGCAACCGCCCGGCCAGGGCGAGGTCCACGCCCGGCCGGCGACCAAGATCCACCACCGCGAAGCCTTGCTCCTCAAGCTCCCGCCCCAGCGGGCCGACTTCATCCAGGCATAGAAACACAAACCGGTACCGATCACCCAGCTTCCGCGCCAGCGCCGCGGCCAACACCTCCGCCCCGGCCAGATAAAGCCGGTGCAGCACATGGGCAATCACGGGACGATCATCAGGCAAAGTCAGGGTGTCCGGGTGTCGGGGTGTCGTGTGTCGCGAGTCGGGGTGTCGTACGTTTCGTGCATTCACCCGCTCCCCCCGACTCTAATGCCCCTGTTATCCTGTGTCGATCGACTCCATCATCGGCCTCCTTCACCTGCTCCGCCCCTCGAGCCGCTCACGATGCAGCAAGCGCCCGCCTGGCTTCCCTATGGGCTTCGCACCCGGATCGACCAGTGGCGCGTCCACCACGCGCTGCGATCGATCCGACAGACCCGTCCCTACCCCCTGAACGACCCCAGCGACGCCGATGCCGAGCTGCACATGCTGCTGTGCAAGCGCGACCTTCGTCTGGGCGTGGTGTGCCTCAAGTCCCTCCTGCGATTCGATGCGGGGATCCGCTTCTGCGCGACGATCCTCAGCGACGGAACCCTCACCGATGCCGACCGCGCCTGGTTCGACCACCACATCCCCAACGCCCGCTGGTCCTCCCGCCCCCGGAAGGGGGACGATCGGCCTTCGGAAGTTCAGGCCGCGCTCGCGCCTTGGCCCCATCTATCAAGCCTCTATCACGACAGCGATTTCGAACTCATCGCCAAGATCATCCACCCCCTGCTGCTGGGCAGGCATGAGCGGATCATCCTGCTGGATGCCGACGAAGCGTTCTTCGACGTGCCGGAGCGGCTGATGGCGTTCTGTCGTGGTGACGATGCGGCCCCGCTGTATCTGCACGACCATCAGAACGAAGCCAAGGGCGTGGATCCGCAGGCGATCGAAGCGTTCGCGTCGCTGGGGCAGGCGATGACCAGCGCCGGACACCCCTGGCGGATGCCGCGGTATTACTTCAACTCCGGGCTGCTCGCGTACCGGCGTGACCAACTCAACCTTGCCGCCGCGGAGTGCTACCTCGCCTGGCGCGAGCAGGCCCCCGCGGACGATCGCACCGGGAGGCTGGGCATCTGGTTCGGGGATTGGACGCGCGAGCAGTCGGCCTACCTGGCGATGTACGCCGCCGCCGACTCGCCGGGTGAGCCTCTAGGCCCGGAGTACCACCTCGGCGGGGCGCCCGGACACGTCTTCAATCACTTCCTGCGCCACTACGTCGTCCGCAGGCGGATCCACGGCCGCCTCCAAGCGCTCATCCGGACGCTCTGACCCTGGCGCTGCCGGACGCGGGTGCGCCTCAATAGTAATACTGCATCTCGTAGCCCGATCCGAAGTGGCTAAAGCGATGGCGCATCTGCCCGCGCGTGAAGAGTTCGGCGTGACCATCGACGTACCCCACCGGCTGATCGGTCGACTTGAACACGCCGAACCCCGTCATCCCCGGACTGAAGGCGATCCCGTTGTGACCAAGATCCCAATCCGCGGGGGGCGAGACCGACAGGCGATGCGTCACCAGGGGCCCGCCGGGCGCGGCCGAATCCATGTCCACCGGCGGAAGCGACCAGTCGGGAATCAGGGGCGTCGCGGGCGTTCCCCCGCCCGTTCCCCTGCCGCCTGATCCGCGGCTTGGCCGCGTACTGCTGGGGTTCTCGCCGGGGTAATAGGCCTTGAACCCGGCGAACCACGCGTAGGGGATCGTGATGTGCGCCGCCTCGGTGTCCCAACCGCCGTAGCCGCCGCTGCTCCTCGAGAGGCTCGCAATGTCCGCCCCTTGCTGATCCGCCAGAATCGGGCAGATCATCATCCTTGAGTCGGTCACGAACGCGCCCCGAAGCCGCGCCCACCAGCCGGTGGTGTCCCCGTTGGCACGCACATATTGCGGATCGAACGTCTGATGCGGCGGAAACTGCCCCTGGTTCTCCATCGCGAAGGTGACCTGGACGGTGATCTGCTGACGCACGTTGTTCAGGCACGTCGCCCGCTGGGCGCTCTTGCGCGCTTCCCCCAGCGCAGGCAGCAACAGCGCGATCAGCAGCGCGATGATCGAGATCACCACCAGCAGTTCAATGAGCGTAAACGCACGCCGACGCGGAAAGCGGGATCGGTCCATGCACAGGCCTCCGGGGGAAAGGTGTGACTATTATACCCCGGCTCCCCGCCAGGCGTTGACCCGCCGCGCCGATTGCCCTCCAAGCCACCCGGCTATCATAAGACCACCGACCCCACCTCCCATGCCCGCCCTCACCCTCGACCAGCTCGACCGTTTCGGCCCGACGTACTGCGAGGCGCTCTCCGCCGAGCAGGCCGCCGACTACACCCGCGAGCTCACCCGCGGCCACTACGAGAACTTCACCGTCGCAAGCTGGTTCCTGCCCCGCCGCCTGCGCGACGACTTCGCCAACGTCTACGCCTTCTGCCGATGGGCGGACGACCTGGGCGATGAAACCGGCGACCGGGATCGCTCGACGGAACTGCTGAACTGGTGGCGGACGGAACTGGACCGCTGCTACGCAGGCCGCCCCCGCCACCCTGTTTTCATCGCCCTCAGCGCGACGATCCAGAAGCATGACATCCCCCGCAAGCCCTTTGACGACCTGATCGACGCCTTCCTCCAGGACCAGACGGTCACCCGCTATCGGACCTTCGAGCAGGTCGCGGATTACTGCTCGCGCAGCGCCGATCCGGTGGGCCGGCTGGTGCTCTACCTCGCGGGGTATCGCGACGCGGAGCGCCAGCACCTCAGCGACGCCACCTGCACCGCGCTGCAACTGACCAATTTCTGGCAGGATGTCCGCCGCGACATCCTCGAGCGCGGCCGCGTCTACCTCCCGGCGGACGTGGCGGGCCGGCACGGACTGGACATCGACCTCATGGTGAGCGCCGTCCGCGCGGACTGCGATGCGGACTCCCGCGCCTCGTGCAAGGCCTGCCCGCCCGCAGCCGGGATCACCGCGCTTCTGCCCGCTTATCGGAGGACGCTGCGCGAACTGGTCGAACGCACCTGGCCGCTCTTCGAGATGGGAAGAAAGCTCTGGCCGCTCGTGGACCGCGAGGTCCGACTGGACATCAAACTCTTCACTCGCGGGGGCGAAGGCATCCTGCGGCGGATCGAGCGTCTCGACTACAACACCCTTCAGCACCGCCCGAAGCTGGGCAAAGCCACCAAGGCCGTCTTGATGCTGCGCGGTGCGGCGGGTAAGGTGCTGGGCCTGAGCTGAATCAGGTTCATCCCGTGAAAGCGATCTCCGCCATCATGCCCGCCGCCCTCGATCCCCGCGCAACCCTCGAACCGTCGATGGAATCCTCCTTCGAGTGGTGCAGAAGCGTCTCGCGCACCCGGGCGCGTAACTTCTACTACGGCATGACGCTCATCCCCCCCGCCAAGCGCCGCGCCATGCACGCCGTCTACGCCTGGATGCGCGCCGCCGACGACCTGGCCGACGGACCCGTGGCCCACAACGGACGAGCGCAAGCCGTCTCCGATCTCCTCGAGGCCTTCCGTGAGGAAACCCGGCGGGTGGTCACCGCCCCGGACCTGCCCCAACGCTCCGACGACCCCAACGGACTCATGTGGCCGGCCGTGCGCAAGACCCTCCGCGACCATCGCATTCCCTTTGAATACCTCGATGCCATGATCGACGGGCAACTGCTCGATGTGCGCCGCCGCGCCTACCGGACCTTCGAGGAGCTTTACGACTACTGCTACAAGGTCGCCGGCGTCGTCGGACTCACGTGCATCGAAGTCTGGGGATACGATGGCCACCCCGAGACGCGCAAGCTCGCCGAGCATCGGGGCATCGCATTTCAACTGACCAACATCCTGCGAGACCTCGTCGAGGACGCCGCGCGAGGCAGAACATACCTGCCGGGCGAGGACTTCGAAGCCTTCGGGCTGTCACCCGCACAGCTCACCGAGCGCCGCGGCGGGCAGGCCTTCGATCGTTTCATGGCGTTCCAGATCCAGCGCGCACAGTCATACTACGATCAGTCGATGGACCTCGAACGCCGCCTGGCGGGTTCGTGCCGGGCCGCGAGCTGGGCGATGATGCGCACCTACCAGGGACTGCTTTCGCGCATTCGCCAGAATCCCTCGCGCGTGCTGCGCGGACGCGTGAGGCTCAGCAGCCTGCGCAAATCCTCGATCGTCCTCTCCGCCGCCTGCCGAAGGGCTTTCTAGGACCGGGCCTTTATGCCGTACCGCGCCGCACAACATGCCCGCCGAAACGGCTCGCTCGCGCCCCCGAAAAGCGCCTTGATCCTCGGCGGCGGACTCGCAGGCATCGCCGCCGCCGTGCGCCTGGCCCAGGAGGGTGTGAAGGTCCACCTCGTCGAGACACGCAAGCGACTGGGCGGCCGCGCCACCAGCTTCACCGATCCCGCGACCGGCCGGACGCTCGACAACTGCCAGCACGTTCTGATGGGCTGCTGCACCAACCTGCTCGATCTCTACGAACGCCTGGGCGTCAGCGACCGAATCACCTGGCACCGGCGGCTTCATTTCGCGGCCGTGCGCCAGGGACGCGCGCCCGTGATCGACACGCTCGAAGCCGACGACCTGCCCGCGCCCATGCACATGACCGGCGCGCTCATGGGCTTTCGCTGCCTGACCTTCCTGGAGAAGCTCGCCATCGCCCGCGCGATGCTCGCGATGATGCGGCTGAGTGTGGGCGATCGCGCGATGTTGCACAACCAGAGCTTCCTGCAATGGCTCGAAGCACACCATCAGCCGCCGGGCGCGATCGAGAAGTTCTGGCACGTCATCATCGTCAGCGCCCTCAACACCCCCCTCGACCGCGCCGCGGCTGACTACGCCCTCCAGGTCTTCCAGGACGGCTTCCTCGCGCACGAGAACGCCTACCTCATGGGCCTCTCCGACGGACCGCTTGTGAACCTTTACGACCGCGCGGAGGAGGTGATCCGCGCATCGGGCGGCGAAGTCTCGCTCGGCCTGGCCGCGGGAAAGCTCCAGCTCGAAAGAGACCGCATCGTCGGCGTCAAGACATCTGATGGCCGAACGTTCCACGCCGATCACTACATCGCCGCCCTGCCCTTCGACCGCCTGCTCAAGCTCTGCGGGGTCGAACTCCTCAAGGCCGACACGCGCCTGCGACCGCTCGACCGCTTCACCACCAGCCCCATCCTGGGCATCCACCTGTGGTTCGAGGCGCCGCGCGCCCGCCCGGTCATGGAACTGCCGCACCTGGTGCTCATCGACAGCCCGCTCCAGTGGATCTTCAACAAGGGCCTGCAGACCCGCGCGGAGGCGGGACTGAGCGAGCGCTCCGAAGGCAACGGCGATCGCGCGGGATCGCAGCTCGTGCAGCATCTTCACGGTGTGATCTCCGCGGCCGATGACTGGGTCGAGGCGCCGGCCGAAGCGATCCTCGCGATGGCGGCGGACGAAGTCCGAAAAGCCTTGCCCTGCGCGGCCGACCTTGTACTGGCGCACGGCAAGGTCATCAAGGAGAAGCGGGCCACTTTTGCGTGCGTACCGGGCATCGACCACATCCGTCCGCCGGCGACAGGGGCGATCGCGAATCTCCTGCTCGCGGGCGACTGGTGTCGCAGTGGCTGGCCGGC
>JBGTFI010000327.1:0-5173 GCA_041747335.1 Phycisphaeraceae bacterium
TCCGCCGGCTCCGCCCGGCCTCGTCCATCGGCTCATACCGCCACGCGACCGCCACCTGCCCACGCAGATCCCCCGGCGCGAGCGAGCGGTAGCTGTCATAGCCGCTTGGCGGATCCCGCACCCCGTATCCCACGAAAACCGCCCGCCCCTCAAACGCTCCGTCGGCCGCCATCCCCTGCGCGCTGAAGTCCCTTCCGGGGGTGAGGTTCCCTGCCTGACCGTCCCGGCCGGTGACGGCGAGCGTCTGCTTCACCTCCAGCGCGTCTCCGGGAATCTCAAACGCCTGCGTGAAGCTCCCGCCGAACGTGGGCGAGAGTCTCGCCCGGTCGAACCAGGCGTGGATATAGTCCCGCGCGAGCGTAATCCCTCGAGTCCCCGCGCCGCGCCCCTCCATCCGCGGCGAAGCGAGTTCATCGACCACGGCCTGTAACCGTGTGGCGTCCCGTTCCACCCACGGGGGGGATTCGCCCGCCCGCCCGGCTGCGCAACCGACCGCGAACACCACCACCGGCAATGCCGCGATCAGCCTTAGAACCCGAACTGGCAGCGTGCGAATGGACATGGCCGGGCTGACTATACCCTGTCGTCCGCGCGGGACGGTTGCCGTCTTTATCGGACTTTTCCCGGTTCGCGCTCGGTCAGCCTGTCGGGGTTATCGGCATCACACCGCATGGCGCGGCCGAATCCGCCCCGGAAAGACCCTCATCCCCAAAAAACCTCGATGGATCCTCCGCCTTGGACGATTTCCGCCCCGGCGGGCCTGGGTATGCCTGTGCCTGGATTCTGAGAACCACTGGAGACCGTCTCGATGAACTGTCCTCAATGCGGCCTGGGGTTGGTGGCGGTGGATTATCATGGGGTGGAAGTCGAGGCCTGCCCGGGCTGCGGGGGGGAATGGCTCGACGCCCAGGAGTTGGGCAAGATCGTCCGGATTCGAGGGACAAGGTTCGATGACGCAGCCGTCCGCGCCGCCGCGCAGGCGCCGCCGCTCGAAGGCCTCCCCGCCGAAGCGTTCGATCGCCAGCTCGTCTGCCCCAAGTGCGGCGGACAGACCCAGCCGCTCAACTACGGGGGCGACAGCGGGATCATTCTCGACCGCTGCGCGGGGTGCGGCGGATTCTGGCTCGACGCCCAGGAGCTGGAGCGCGTCCAGATGCTCGTGGAAGGTTGGGATGCTCGCCTGCCGGAAGTCATGCGGGTGATGTCGCCCAAGCTCGAAATCGTGGCCGCCACCAATGCGAACGTCGGCCAGGCGCAGGTCAGCCGGCTGCCTGTGGTCGGGCGGTTCGTCAACGCGCTGATCAACGGGATGATCCGCCTGGCTGGGTAGTGGCGTTCCCTGAGGGGAACGTATGGCAAGATGGGCGCTTTGGCAGGGATCCTTTGGGGCAAGATCTCACGAAATACTGACGATTCTTGACCATTCCCCCCTATCTTTCTCCGGGTGATTGGGTACATTGTGCCTGCCGATATCCCACAGGCATGTGGCGGGCCCCGCAGGGCCTTGACCACGGGATGCTCGGCCAAGGGCATACTGACCACAAGAGCGGTGGGGTGGGCCGCCCGAATGTAGTTCTTCGGAGACCTGACCATGAGAGGTTCAGCAGCCGCTGTCCTGCGCGCCGGTGTTCTCGGCGCCGTGACATCGATGATTTCCGGGCAGGCCGCGCAGGGCGTGATGTTCGATCCGCGCGAGCCAGCCGAGTCGGCGGCGGTATCGCCCCCCGCCGTTCAGACGCACCCGGCGCTCGATCCGGACCCGGGGGACGACCCGGAGGGATCCTCCCGGCAACCATTGGAGCGCTACCTGCTCGCCCACGATTGCGCCGTCCTCTTTGAGGCGGGCGAGGCCATCGAGGCCCAGCGCCGCGAGGCCCAGGCTCCACAGCAGGTTTCGCTCGCGGACCTTGCTGCCGAAATTGACCGTCGCAACGACGACCGCGAAGCCCACGACAAGCCCCGCGCCGTGCCTGCCAACGCCCTGCCCGCCCTGCTGGATTACCTGGGTCAGTTCGGTGATGGCGTGACCTACGACCGCAGCTTCGCGCTGCTGGTGTTCTCCGCGCCGCCGATGCCCGACCTCCGCGCCGACCTCACCCCCGACATGCTCGCGGGACTTTGATCCCCCCCCGGAACCCGGAACCCCGGAAAGCGGCCTGACGTTTTAGAGTTCCTCGATCTCCTGCTTCTTCGCGGCGATCAGGTCGTCGACCTGCTTTTCGTACTTCTTGAGGAGCTCCTGCACCTCCGTCTTGGCTTCTTCCACCGCGTCCTCGCTCAGGTGAAGCGTCTTGTCCTTCGACGCCTGCTCGATGTGCTTGTTGGCATCCCGCCGGGCGTTGCGGAGCGTGACTTTCGCGTGCTCACCCATCTGCTTGACCGATCCCACGAGCTGCTGCCTCCGGTCGCCGGTCAGCGGGGGGATCGACACGCGAATCTGCTTGCCC
Source organism: Phycisphaeraceae bacterium (assembly GCA_041747335.1). Lineage (GTDB taxonomy): Bacteria > Planctomycetota > Phycisphaerae > Phycisphaerales > Phycisphaeraceae > JBGTFI01. The sequence goes on from JBGTFI010000327.1 coordinate 2,448, forward strand.
TCGGCCACCGGGTTCAATCCCAGCCCGGCCGTCTGAATCGCCTTGACGCACGCCTGCAGGCTCGAGGCGTCGAACGGCTTGATGAGGATCTGCGACGATTCGGGCACCGTCACCAGCGCCAGCGACCGCAGATCCGTCGGCGAACCGTAGTAGTCCACCTTGATGTAGTCCACCAGCGACGTCGTCGCCCGCCCGGTGCGCACGCCGCGCAGCTCGTTCTTGAGGTACTCCACCGCCTTGTCCATCGCGTCCTGGGCGGTCAATTGAGCTTCATCGAGGTCCATCGCCTTTTCCCGCTTCTATTGATGCGCGTCGCTACTCCACGCGCGTTCCGTGATTGGCCCCGCGGACGACTTCCGCGATGTGGCCGGGCGTCTTCATGTTGAACACCACGATCGGAATCCCCCGCTCCATGCACATCGCGAACGCGGTGAGGTCCATCACCTTCAGTTGCCGGTCGATCGCCTCCCGGAAGCTGAGCTTTTCGTAACGCACCGCGTCCTTGTGCTTGTTCGGATCCTTGTCGTAGATCCCGTCCACCTTCGTCGCCTTGAGCAGCACCTGAGCGTTGATTTCCGCGGCCCGCAGCGCCGCCGCCGAATCGGTCGTGAAGAACGGATTGCCCGTTCCCGCCACGAAGATCACGATCCGCCCCTTTTCCAGGTGGCGGATCGCCCGCCCCCGGATGAATGTCTCCGCCACGGCGCTCAGGTTAATCGCGCTGAGCACACGCGCCGGAGCGCCCATCGACTCGAGCTTTTCCTTCAGCGCCAGACCGTTGATCGCCGTCCCCAGCATGCCCATGTAGTCGGCCGTCGCCTGGGGGATGTCCCCCTGCTCAGCCAGCATCGCCCCGCGGATCATGTTCCCCCCGCCCACCACCACCGCGAGCTGGGCGCCGTGTTTGGCCGCGTCCGCGATCTCGCGGGCGATCACCGTCAATTCATCCCCGTCGATCCCGAATCCCCCCGGCCTGCAGAAAGCCTCCCCGCTGATCTTCAAAAGCGCCCGCTGGTACCGCCGGGGCGCCCCGGGGGTCGCGGGGTCCGCGGCGAGTTCCTCCGCCTCCGCGGACGATGATGAGGTTGACGAAGTCCGTGTCATGAGGTTGCGCCCTGAAGTCGCTGCATTGGACGGGACAGAGGCCACCACGTCAAGCGGGGAGGAGTCTAAGGTCCAATGTCCAGGGTCCAAGATCCAAAGTCCAAGGTCTTCAGTTTGCAATCTGCAATCTTCCTTCTTCAATCGGCGATCGCCCCGCCCCGCCCCGCTTTCCAACCCTGCCCGATCCGCTACACTGCTTCGCTCGCTCCCTCCCCGCCCCCCGGCTGAGAACCCCCATGGAAGCTGGCATCGTCGGACTCCCCAACGTCGGCAAATCGACGCTTTTCAACGCGCTGACCGCCGCGGGGATTCCCAGTGAGAACTACCCTTTCTGCACCATCGAACCCAACGTCGGGGTCGTGGCCGTCCCCGATGAGCGCCTGGCCCGCATCAACCGCCACATCCCCACGCAGAAGGTGATTCCCGCGGCCTGGCGGCTTGTCGATATCGCCGGGCTGGTCCGCGGCGCCAGCGAAGGCGAGGGGCTGGGCAACAAGTTCCTGACCCACATCCGCAACGTCGATGCCATCGTCCACGTCGTCCGCTGCTTTCACGACCCCGATGTCGTCCACGTCGACGGGCAGGTCAATCCTATCCGCGACGTCGAAACCATCGAGACTGAGCTTCTCCTGGCTGACCTCCAGCAGATCGAAGGCGCGCTCGACAAGGCAAAGCGACAGGCCAAGACCGGCGATAAGGATGCCAAATCTCGCGTCGCCACCCTCGAAACCTGCCAGGCCGGGCTGGGCGAGGGCAAGTCCATCCGACAGCTTCCGCTGGACGACCACGAGCGGAAGATGCTCAGGAGCTTCGGGCTGATCACGGCCAAGAAGGTGCTTTACGTGGCGAACGTGGATGAGAACGACGTGCGCGGCGAAAGCCCCACGGTGATGGCTTTGCGCGATCGCGCGGCCGCGGAACAGGGCGGCGTCGTCCCGGTCTGCGCGAAGCTCGAGAGCGAGCTGGCCGAGCTTGATGAGGCCGACCGCAAGGAGCTGCTCGAAGCGGCCGGGCTTAGGGAACCGGCGCTTTCGGCGCTGGCGCACGAGGCTTACCGGTTGCTGGGGCTGCAGAGTTACTTCACGGCCGGGCCGAAGGAGATCCGCGCCTGGACCATCCCCATCGGGGCCACCGCGCCGCAGGCGGCCGGGGTTATCCATACGGACTTCGAGCGAGGGTTCATTCGTGTCGAGGTTTACTCCGTGGACGACCTGGACCATTACAAGAGCGAAGCGGCGATCAAGGCCGCGGGCAAGATGCGTATCGAGGGCAAGACGTACATCATGCAGGACGGGGATGTCTGCCACTTCCTCTTCAATGTGTGAGGAGCGGCTTGTAGGTCCGGCTGTGCCGGACAAGGGATTCGCCAAAGAAAGCCGCAAGAGGCCCGGTGACCCTCGGCGGATCACCGGGCGTTGCGGTTTGCTTCACTTGTTCACGGTCCGGGTCGTGCGGGCGAGGCAACATCGTGGGGAGAGGCGACACTTTGAAGCGTCGGCCGAGTCCGCCGTAGCCGGGCCGGTCGAGACAACCTTTCTCGCATTGAGCCTCTCCCTGAAGCGGGCAATCCTGCGAGTTTGGCTGTCCCTCCACTGATGGCGGAAAGGGCGGGTTTGTGCGCA
>JBGTFI010000328.1:0-13101 GCA_041747335.1 Phycisphaeraceae bacterium
GGATCGGCGGCGTAGGCGGCACCGCCCGCGCCGGCGTCCTGCCTGTAGGTTGCGCTCATGACGATGAGCTTGTGCATCGCCTTGACATCCCATCCACTCTCGATGAAGCGGATCGCCAGGTAATCCAGCAGTTCGGGGTGCGACGGCCGCTCGCTCTGCACGCCGAAGTCCTCGGCCGTCTTGACCAGCCCCACGCCGAAGTGCATCTGCCAGAAGCGATTGACAGTCACCCGTGCGGTCAGGGGGTTCGAGGCATCCACCAGCCAGCGGGCGAGAAGGAGGCGATCGGCGGGCGCCTCGTCACGCGGCGCGGGAAGAAACGCGGGCACCCCCGCCGACACCTCTTCCAGCGGCTGGTTGTAAAGTCCCATCTTCAGCATGTGGGTCGTGCGCGGTTCATCGCGGTCGGCCATGACCATCACGCGCGGGATCTTTGCCTTCACCTCGGCCAGCGCCTTCTCGTGCTCTTCCAGCTCAGCGCGAAGCGCCTTGGCGATTTCATCCGTTTCCTTGTCCGCCGACGCTTCCAGTTCCGAGATGCGCTTGAGAATCTGCTCGTCAAGTTCGTCGATCAGGGCGCTGAGGCGCGCCGCCTCCGCGCGCTGGGCTTCACCTGGAACTTCGAGTACCGGGGGCGTCTGGGCGTCGCCGCCGCCACCGTCGACGGGCGTCTGGTTGAAGAAAGCAAACAGCCGGTAGTAGTCGCTCTGAAGCAGCGGATCGAACTTGTGGTCGTGGCAGCGGGCGCAGTTGACCGTCAGTCCCAGCCAGATGGTGCCGACGGTCTCGATCTGGTCGAAGATGTACTCGACTCGGTTCTCCTCGGGGATGCGGCCGCCCTCGCCGTTGATCATGTGGTTGCGGGAAAACCCCGTGGCCAGCCTTTGATCGAATGACGCTTCAGGCAACAGATCCCCCGCGATCTGCCAGACCGTGAACCGGTCGTAGGGCATGTTGTCGTTGTAGGCGCCCACGACCCAGTCGCGCCACGGCCACATGGTGCGGGTGCTGTCGCCCTGATAGCCGTTGGTGTCGGCGTAGCGGGCGGCGTCGAGCCAGTCCCACGCCATGCGTTCGCCGTAGCGCGGCGAGGCGAGCAGTCGATCGACCACCTTCTCGTACGCGTCCGGCGAGCCGTCGGCGACGAAGGCATCGACTTCCTCGATCGCCGGCGGAAGCCCGGTCAGGTCCAGCGTCACCCGGCGGATCAGCGCCTCGCGTGAAGCCGGGGGCGAGGGTACAAGCCCCTCGCGCTCCAGCCGGGCGAGCACGTACTGGTCAATCGCATTCACCGGCCAATCGGCGCGCTCTACTTTCGGCAGCGGCGCGGCCCGGGGCGGTACGAACGCCCAGTGCTCGGACCAGGCCGCCCCCTCCTCGATCCACCTTCGGATCAGGTCAATCTGCCCCTGTGTCAGAGAGCGGTTGCTCTCGGGAGGGGGCATGCGCATCGCCGGATCCTGAGCGGCGATGCGCAGAAACAACTCACTTGCGGGCGGATCGCCGGGCGTGACGGCGTGGTGGCCGCGTAGCTCCGCCAGCGCGCCCTGGCGGGTGTCAAGTCGCAGGTCCGCCTGCCGAGCCCCCGAATCGGGGCCGTGGCAATGGAAGCAGTTCTCCGAAAGAATCGGACGGATGTCGCGGTCGAAGTCCACGGGGGCGTCGGCGTAGACCAGGGAGGCCTGGGCAAGAACCAATGCACAAAGGCATCGCCAGAACGGCGCGTCGCGGCGGATTTGGGGTGGCCTCCGTCTCACCATCGTCGATTATACGCCCTCCGCCTGAGCCGGGTCGGCGATCGCGACGACTACCGCCGCTGGGCCGCCATTCGCCCAGCTTGACATTGGGAGAGGCTCCCCGGCATCCGGGTGCATCCATGCGACAGCGAGGTTTCATTGACCGCGGCGATTCGAAAGAATAGGATCAGAAGCCTGTCAGGCGGGTGGAGGCCCCTTTCTGAATTCGACGATCGTCGACGCTCACGGTGACGGACAGCGCCTATGGCAAAGATCGGTGCAATGCAGCCTGATCGACTAAGACGCTTCGCGTCCGGCATCGGCAAGCGCTTTGTTGTTCCGGCGGTTCTGTCGGCCGGACTCTTGTTTTTCCTGATGCACGGCAACCGTTCGAGTCTCGCGCCGGCCGCCCGAGCGCAGGAGACCGACGTTTCGCCCAGGCCAGATCCGGAGGGGATCGCTTTCTTTGAGCAGCGCATTCGCCCGGTGCTGGTCGAGCGCTGCTATGACTGTCATGCCTCCGACCAGCCCAAGGGCGGGCTGCGCCTCGATTCCCGGCAGGGCGCACGCCAAGGCGGGGATTCCGGCCCGGCGGTCGTCGCGGGCGATCCTGATGGCAGCCTGCTGCTTCGGGCCATCGCCTACAACGGCGACTTCCACGACATGCCGCCCGACGGCAGGCTTCCCGCACAGACCATCGCGGACTTCCGCCGATGGATCGAACTGGGCGCGCCGGACCCGCGCACCGCGCTCGTACCGGCCGCGAAAGCTCCGGAAGTTGTCGTGCCCGATCCCGCCGAGCACTGGGCCTTCAAGCCCGTGCGGGAACACACGCCCCCGCAGGTGAAGGATGAATCCTGGCCTCGCGACGAGATCGATCGGTTCGTCCTCGCCCGCCTCGATGAAGCCGGGCTGACCCCCGCGAGCGACGCTGACCCATACACCCTGCTGCGCCGCGTCTATTTCGACCTGACCGGCCTGCCGCCCACGCCCGCAGATACTCAGGCGTTCGTCGATGACGCCTCGGACGATGCGTACGAGAGGGTCGTCGATCGCCTGCTCGCCTCGCCCGCGTTCGGCGATCACTGGGCCAGACACTGGCTGGACCTCTCGTGCTACGCGGACCTGGGCGATGTTGATGGCAACATCGTGATCCGTGACGCCTGGCGTTACCGTGACTACGTTATCGACGCGCTCAACGCCGACAGGCCCCTGGATCAGTTCATCCTTGAGCAGATCGCCGGAGACCTGCTCCCCGCGGACGCCATCGAGCAGCGGCGCGAGCGGATCATCGCCACCGGATTCCTCGCCATCGGCCCGTGGACGCTCCAGAACTACATCAAGGGGCAGCTCCAGGCCGACGTCGTCGATCACCAGATCGACAAGATCGGCAGGACGTTCCTGGGCATGACGCTCAGTTGCGCCCGTTGCCACGACCACAAGTTCGACCCGGTCCCGACGCGCGACTACTACGCCCTGGCGGGGATCTTCCACAGCACCGCGACGATCCGCCACGACGGACCGGGCGTCTGGAGCGCGATCACGCGCGGCCAATTGCCCGAATCCCCGGAGGAGATCCAGGCCCGAGAGCGTGAGGCGGAGCGCCACACCGCGACCATCGCGCAGCTCAAGGAACAGCAGACGGCCCTCGAACAGGAGCGCGAAGGGCTGCGCGCGGAGCTGGCGCGGCTCCGCGGCGAATCAGGCACCCCGGCCACCTCCGCCAACGCGCTCACACTCGAAAACGCTATCGCCGCGAACGAGGACGGCGCGACATATCACGTCACCTTCGACGCCGCGCCCACCCTCTGGGGCACACCGGGACAGGGCGGCCTGGAACATGACGGACTGCGTGTCGAAATCCTGCGCCCCGATGGAACCATCCTCGCCAGCCGGGTGCATCGGCCGGGCGTGTGGACGGCCACCTCGGACTCCCAGACGTTCCGCTCGGGAGCATTCACCTACACCGGCGACGGAACCGGACAGGTCACCGTGCGGATTGCCCCGGCCGCGGTCGGCGAAGGCCGCTTCGGCGGCGCGATCGACAACCTTCGCATCTCATCGGATGAGTTCGATATCCTTCGCGAGGACTTCAGCGGTTACGCCACCGTCGTCCCCGCCGGGTCGCAGCTTCACACGGGGCTGCGCGTGCATCATTCGGGCGCGATCCCCGGCTGGCGCGGCGAGGGGATCAATCACTCCCACGCCGTGGAAGTGGCGCCAGGCGACTTCGCCATCCAGTTCTACAGCGGTGATCGCGTCGCGCCGGAGTCGATACCGCCTCAGAATGAGCAGCAACGAACGATTCACGACCGCATCGTGCAGATCGCCGCCGAACTGGGCCCCATTCCCGGCAGGATCGTCACGCTCGAATACAACCCGCCCGAACCGCCCCACGCGCTGGCGGTCAGCGATGTCGATTCCCCGGCCGATTCCCCGATCTACATTCGTGGGAACTTCCAGTCGCACGGCGCCATCGTTCCGCGCGGGTTCCTCACCGCGGTCTCCGCTCAGGGCGATTCGGACGACGGCGACGACTTCGCCATTTCTCGCCACACCAGCGGACGACTCGAGCTCGCGCGATGGCTGGTGCGCCCCGACCACCCGCTCACCCCGCGCGTGCTGGCCAATCGCATCTGGCGCCACCTGATCGGCGCGGGGCTGGTTGAAGGCGTGGATTACTTCGGAATCCCCGGCCAGGCACCCAGCCATCCACAGCTTCTTGACCACCTTGCCGACCGGCTGATCGAAGACGGGTGGTCGCTCAAGCGCATGATCCGCTCCATCGTCCTGTCGCGGACGTATCGGATGGCCAGCGACCACAACCCGCAAGCCTGGAGCATCGACCCGGACAATCGGTTGCTGTGGCGCATGAACCGCCGTCGTCTGGAGGCCGAATCCATCCGCGACGCGATGCTCGCCGTCAGCGGACGTCTCGATCCCGGGCGCGGCGGCCCGTCTCTGGGCCTGGACATCCCCGGAAACGTCGCGGGCATCGGCGGGAACGTCAATCCACCCTCCTGGACCGGCGCGAGGTTTCCCGACCACGTCGTGAACCGTCGCGCGATCTATCTGCCGCTTCCCCGCCGGATGCCCGATGGCCCGCTGGAGATTCTCAGCATCTTCGACTTCCCGCACCCAAGCGACATCACCGGCGCGAGGCCGCAGAGGACCGTCGCCACGCAGGCGCTGTTCCTCCTCAACGCGCCCTTCGTCAAGGACAGCGCGCGGGCCTTGGCGCTTCGGCTGCTCTCGGCGGAACCGACCGATGACGCAGCGCGCGTCCGCCTGCTCTACTTACTGACCACCGGCCGCCCCGCCGCACCGGCTCAGATCGAACAGGCTCTTTCATTCATCAAGGGGTTTGACGAATCGGCCCCGGCTGACGCCGCTTCTTCCGACCCGCGTGAGGACGCATGGACGGAACTTTCCCATGCGCTTCTCGCTTCCAGTTCATTCCTGTTTCGTGAGTAGAACCGCCATGACGGACCACGCCCGACTGACGCGCCGCGAGCTGCTAAGGTCCACCGCCTGCGGATTCGGCGCGATCGCGATGCAGGCGATGCTGCACGAACAGGCTTTGGCCGCGTCGCCTCTGGCCGCCAAACCCCCTCACTTCACGCCGCGCGCCAGGCGCGTGATCTTTCTGTTCATGGCCGGCGGACCGTCGCAGGTCGACCTCTTCGACTACAAATCGCGCCTGGCGAAGGAATCGGGAAATCCCCTTCCGTTCGCGCTCCCGCGGACCGAAGCGACCGTCGGACTGGACAACACCCGGCTGCTCGGGCCGGTCGCGGGCTTCAGCCGTTACGGACAGAGCGGGCTGCACATGAGCACCCTTCTCCCCCGGATCGCCGCCCACGCCGACGACCTGTGCATCCTCCGCGCCGTGCAGTCCGACAGCCCCAATCACCCCACCGCCACCCGGATGCTCCACACCGGTACGCTCAACGATCAAATGCCCGCGATGGGCGCGTGGCTCTCCTACGGACTGGGCACGGAGAACCAGCAGCTTCCTTCCTACATCACCATCCTCCCGGCTGAGGGCGATCGCAACTACGGCAGCGCGTTTCTCCCGGCCATTCATCAGGGAACACCGATCCAGGACGTGGCTTACGGCCTCGATCGCGCGCCCATCCGCCACCTCACCGATCCGGCGACCCCGGCCGACGTGCAGCGACGGCGCATCGACCTGCTTCAGTCGATCAACCGCGGCCAGCTCGATCGCCTCGAGCGCGATCAGAAGCTCGAGGGTGTCATCGAGTCGTTCGAACTGGCCTTCCGAATGCAGACCAACACCCCCAGGCTCGTGGATATGTCCGACGAATCAAAGGAGACGCTCGACCTCTACGGCATCGACCGTCAGCCGACCGACCAGTTCGGCCGGCAGTGCCTGCTCGCGCGGCGCTTCGCCGAGGCGGGCGTGCGGTTCATCCAGGTGTCACTGGGCGGGTGGGACCATCACGGCGCGATCGCCTCGGACCTGCCCCGCCTATGCACGGTGTGCGATGTCCCCGTCGCCGGGCTGCTTACCGACCTCAAGTCGCGCGGACTCCTCGACGACACGCTGGTGGTCTGGGCGGGCGAGTTCGGCAGAACGCCCCACAGCCAGGATCTTACCGGCGGATCCGGCGCCCCCGGCCGCGAACACAACCCACACGGCTTCGCCCTCTGGATGGCCGGAGGCGGCGTGCGCGGCGGGCTTGTCCACGGCGCGACCGATGAGTACGGCTACCGCGCGGTGGAGGGCAAAGTCCACATCCACGACCTGCACGCGACGATCCTTCACCTCCTGGGCCTGGACCATACAAAGCTCACCTTCCGGCACGTCGGGCGCGACTTCCGCCTGACCGATGTGGCCGGCCGGGTCGTGCAGCCGATCCTCGCGTAGTCAGCAACGCGTGGCCGGTATAATCCGGATGTTCCGAACCCGATCCCCCGGGAGCATCCTTTCATGCAACTCCGCCCCTTGCCGCGCCATCTTTCACGGGCGCTCTATGTAGCCGCCACGCTCGTTGTCGTTTCGCACCTCTCACCCCACGCAGTCGCCCAGCGCATCATGCACGAGTTCGAGAGGCAGCGCCTCACGCGCGTCTTTCACGCCGAGGGCGCGGCCGCGGCGGACTTGAATAACGACGGGCACATGGACATCGTCGCCGGACCCTGGTGGTACGAAGGCCCGGACTTCACCACCCGTCATGCTCTTCGTGAACCGCGTGCTTTCGATGTCAACCATTACTCGGACAACTTTCTCACCTTCGTTCACGACTTCAACGGCGACGGGCGGCCCGATGTGCTGGCGGTCGGTTGGCCGGGGGAAGTGACCTACTGGTACGCCAACCCCGGCCCCGAGGTCGCCGCGGCGGGATACTGGCCAAGGCATACGGCGCTCACCGCCGTGGACAATGAGTCGCCGCTGCTGGTCGATCTCACCGGCGACGGCCGGCCCGAACTGGTTTGCAGCCAGAACGGCCGCTTCGGCTTCGCCGCGCCCGATCCCGATAATCCGTACGCGCCCTGGCGGTTTGTGCGCATCTCCGATGAAGAGCGCGCCGGGGGAAGATACACCCACGGGCTGGGCGTCGGCGACATCGACGGTGACGGAAGGCTAGACCTCATCGAGAAGAACGGCTGGTGGCGACAACCGGAGAACTGGGACGGCTCGCCGAACTGGATGTTCCATCCCTTTGCGTTCTCCGAGGCCGGCGGCGCTCAGATGCTCGTGTACGATGTGAACGGCGACGGACTGAATGATGTCATCACCTCTCTGAGCGCCCACGCCTACGGGCTGGCGTGGTACGAGCAGATGCGCGAGAACGGCCAGGTCTCCTTCATCCGACACGACATCATCACCGACAACCCGGCGGACAACCGCTTCGGCGTGGCCTTCAGCCAGCTTCATGCGCTGGCGCTTGCGGACATCGACGGCGACGGGCTGATGGACATCGTCACCGGCAAGCGCTTCTGGGCCCACAACGGCGCGGACCCCGGCGCGAACGATCCGGCCGTGCTCTACTGGTTTCAGCTGACCCGAAGCGACAACCGCGTCGAGTTCATCCCTCATCTTGTGGATGACGATTCGGGCGTCGGCACGCAGGTGGTCGCGGCCGATGTGAACGGCGACGGTCTCATCGACATCCTCGTTGCCAACAAGAAGGGCACGTTCCTTCACCTGCACCGGACCGAGAGCGTCGATGAGGAGACCTGGCTCTGGCGCAACCACCCCGCGATGAAGAGCGTCGGCAAGACGCCCCAGCGCACCGCCGCGGAGATGTCGCTCCCAGATGGATTCCGCGCCACCCTCTTCGCCGGCGAGCCGGATATCCACCAGCCCATCGCCTTCGCCATCGACCATCGTGGGCGGCTGTGGGTCGCGGAGAACTATTCATATCCCCACTGGTCGCCGACCGGCCGCGACCGCATCGTCATCCTCGAGGACACCGACGGCGACGGCCTTCACGACAGGCGCACGCTCTTCTACGACCAGCTCAACTTCGTCAGCGGCATCGAGGTGGGCTTCGGCGGCGTCTTTGTGGGATCGCCGCCGCACCTGCTGTTCATCCCCGACCGCGATGGCGATGATGTACCCGACGGCGACCCGCAAGTTCTCCTCGACGGCTGGGGCCATCAGGACACACACGAGACCCTCAACTCCTTCACCTGGGGGCCGGACGGCTGGCTCTACGGCTGCCACGGCGTGTTCACGCACTCCAACGTCGGCCCACCGGGCGCGCCCGACCACGAGCGTCAGCCGATCAACGCGGGCATCTGGCGCTACCACCCGCTCAAGAAGCGCTTCGAGGTGTTCGCGCACGGCACGAGCAACCCCTGGGGCGTCGATTTCGATGCGCAAGGGCAGTGCTTCCTCACCTGCTGCGTGATCCCCCACGCGTTCCATATCGTCCAGGGCGGGCGCTATGAACGGCAGGCCGGGCAGCACTTCAATCCGTACACGTACGAGGACATCGGCAACATCGTCGATCACGCCCACTTTCCAGGTGACATGCGCGACTGGGACACCCAGGCCGACGCCGACGCGATGGACCGCGCCGGCGGCGGGCACGCCCACGCCGGAGCGATGATCTACCAGGGGGACAACTGGCCCGCCGCGTATCGCGGGCGGCTGTTCATGAACAACATCCACGGCAACCGCATCAACCAGGACCGGCTCACTTCCGACGGCGGCTCGGGCTACATCGCCGGACACGAACCCGACTTCATGCACGCCAACGACAAGTGGTACCGCGGGCTGGCGATCCGCTGCGGTCCCGACGGCGGAGTGTTCGTCTGCGACTGGTACGACCAGCGCGCCTGTCATCAGCAGCAGCCGCACGACCGCACCAACGGCCGGGTCTACAAGATCACGTACGGCTCGCCCGCGCCGGTGAACGTCGACCTCTCCAAGCTCACCGACCTCGAACTGGTCGATCATCAGCAACACCCCAACGCCTGGCACGCCACCACCGCGCGGCGGGTGCTCATGGAGCGCCCCATCAACCCCGCCGCTCGCGCCGCGCTGTGGCGGATGTTCGCGTCGCAGCGCGACACGCCCATCAAGCTCCGCTCGCTGTGGACGCTCCATGCCGCCGGCGGACTGGACGAGTCCGATGTCCTTCCGCTCCTTCACCACGAAGACCCGTTTGTCCGCGCCTGGGCAATACAGATCTCGCTTGAAGACCATAGCCCCTCCGCCACACTGACGAATCGGCTTTCCGCCCTCGCGGAGCGAGAGTCATCGCCGATCGTCCGCAAGTACCTCGCCGCCGCGCTCCAGCGCCTGCCTCTAAGTGCCCGCCTGCCGCTTGCGGACCAACTGCTTCAGCATTCGGAGGATGCCCAGGACCACAACATCCCCAAGCTGATCTGGTACGGCGTCGAACCGCTCGTACGTGCCGATCCCGCACGGGCGATGGACATGGCGGGCGCTGCAAGGCTGACTCAGGTGCGTGCATGGATCGTCCGCCGCGCCGCGGCCGAGGACGACCTGCTGCCTCACGCGATCGAGCTGCTGGCTCGCGCCCAGACGCCCGCCGACCAGGTGTTGATCCTCGACGAAATCACTCGCGCCGTCACGGAGCGCGGCCGCGCCGTCATGCCCGCCAACTGGGACGCGGTGTATGAGCGACTTTCCAGCAGCGCCGACGACGCCCTCCGCCGCGCCGCGGTGACGCTCGCCGTGAGATTGGGCGATCGCCGTGTCTTTCCGGCCATGCGCGCCCTGCTCGCGGACCCGGGCGCTCCTATCGACGACCGCCTCCGCGCCATCGAGCTCCTAGCCTCTGCGAGCGATCCGTCCTCCATCCCCATCTTCCAGGCGTTACTGGACACGCCCGCCCTGCGCGCCCAGGCCCTCCGTGGGCTGATGGCGCACGAAAGCTCACGTACTCCCGTCGCGGTGCTGCGGCATTACGACGCCTTCACGCCCGACGAGCGTCGCGCCGCCATCGCACTGCTCACCACCCGTCCGACCTATGCCGCGCCGCTTCTCGACGCCGTTGAATCAGGCCGCGTCCCGCGCGGCGACGTCCATCCCTTCGAGCTTCGGCAGATGCTCGCCTTCGGTGATGATAGTCTCTCGGCGCGTGTTCGCGCCCTCTGGGGCGCGGTGCGCGAACCGGCCGGCGACAAACAGGAAGAGATCGCCCGTTGGAAGCAGCTTCTCACCCCCACTTACCTGGCCGTCGCCGACAGACGCAACGGGCGCGCGATCTTCGACCAGGCGTGCGCGCCCTGTCATCGGCTGTTCTCCGAAGGCGCCGAGATCGGTCCGGACCTCACCGGCGCCAACCGCGCCGACCTCGACTACATCCTCGAGAACATCCTCGATCCCAATGCCGTCATCGGTCCCGACTACCAGGTGTATCACTTCGAGCTCGAAGACGGCCGCATCCTCTCCGCCCTGATCCTTCAACAGACCGACGCCGCCTACACTCTGCAGACCCCCACCGAACGCTTCGTCGTGCCCAAGGCCGACATCATTGAGATGCGCGACACCACGATGTCCATGATGCCCGAAGGACTGCTAGACGCCTATCAGGACTCGGACGTGCGCGACCTCATCGCCTACCTCGCAAGCCCCGCGCAGGTACCTCCGCCCAATGCGTCGTCAGACATTCATCCGCGAACCGGCCCTGTGGAAAGCACGCTCGAAGGTGAATCCCTACGGGTCATCTCAATCACCGGCGGCCGAACGCTTACCCAGGACATGACACCCTTCGCCCCCGTGAAGTGGTCGGGCGACGCCCACCTCTGGTGGATCGACGCCGAACCCGGCGCTCGGCTGGCGCTCGCCCTCCCGCCCGTCGCGTCGGGGCGTTACGAAGTGATCGTCTATCTGACCAAGGCGCCCGATTACGCGATCGTCCGCCTGAGCGTCAACGGCAGGCCGGCCGGCGAACCGATCGATCTCTTCAACGCCGCAGCGCCAAGTCAACCGGCTGTCGTCCACACCGGCCCGATCTCCCTGGGCGTTCACGACCTCCAGGGGCCGACCACCCTCGAGATCCACATCATCGGCGCCCACCCGCAGGCGATCCCAAGTCACATGTTCGCGCTGGACTACGTGAAGCTCGTCCCGGCGAAGTGACGTAGCCACGGAAACGCACTTCTTGACGACCACAATCCACCGGTCGTATAGTGACATCGTGATGAAGCGCCGCCTCCACTCTCAAGCACTGATCGCCGTTCTGCTGATCGGACAGCTCACGGCGTCCCTCGCGGGCGGCGCGCTGCTCGTGCAATGCCGCGGGATTAATGGGCACAGCGCCATCGAGATCGCCCACACCGATCCCTGCGACGCCGGCGACGGATCGATGATGAGTAACGGTACATCTGCCGTTGCTGCTTCTTCATCCGAGAGCGAGCGATGCGCGGACGAACCCATCGGCATCCCCGACCTCGCCCGCGAGAACGATCGGCCGACCGCGCCGCCCGCTCCCACCTTGATTCTTCTCTGGACGCTAAATCGTCCCCAGTCTCCCCGGCCGATTGCCGCTGGCGTGGCGCACGTCCCTTCGCCTGACTCGGCCCAGGCGCTCGCTCAAAGCGTCATCCTGTTGATTTAGTTTCCGGACGCCGCCGTACCCCCGCGCTTTCGCGCAGGCTGAGTGGTCACGCGCGCCCCGCGGCTTTCCCGCGAGGCGGCTGACTGTGGGCATTCCCCAAACAGGATGAACTACTGATGGATGTCAGCAAAATGTCGCTTTGCGCCGCGATCGGCGTGGTGCTGGCGGGATGTGCCGCATCACCCTTTGGCGAGGACGACTGGCCCCCCGCGCGGCGGGCGGATGAATCTATACCGTCCAATCGGGCGCCGCGGCAACCCGCTTCGATGAACGAGAGCGCGCAGCGCGCCGCCATAGAGCCCGAAGGCGAAATGTCGCTCCGCGATGCCATCGCGGCCGCACTGCAGGCGGATCCCAGTCTGGCAGCGCTCAGCATGACCGTACGCGCCGCGGAGGCGCGCACGCTCCAGGCCGGACTTCCGTCCAATCCGGAACTGGGCATCGAGCTTGAGAACTTCGCGGGAACCGGCGAAACATCGGGGACCGACGCGCTTGAGACAACCCTCCTGCTCAGTCAGACCTTCCCGCTGGGCGGGGATCTCGCGCGCCGACGCCGGCTGGCCGAGCTTCGCGGCGAACTGGCCGCCTGGGACTATGAATCGGCGCGGATCACCCTGATGACCAACGTCACCCGGCGCTATGTCGAGGTGCTCGCGGCCCAGAGGGAGGTCGCGCTCGCCGAGGAATCGCTCGATCTTTCGCGCCAGGTGTTCGATGCGATCCGCCAAAGGATTGACGCCGGTGATGCCCCCGACATTGAACGGTCCCGCGCCGTGGTGCCCGTCGCCACCGCAAGCATCGAAATGCGTCGCGCGCGTCGTGCTCTGGAGGCGGCGCGCATACGCCTCGCGCTCACGTGGGGAACTTCCACGCCAAGGTTCACGTCCGCCATCGGGGACTTTGACGAGGTCCGCGCCGTTCCGCCAGCCATGGACCTCATCGCGCTGGTGAACCAGAACCCGCAGGTCGCCCGCTGGGCGGTCGAGATCACCGCCCGACAGGCGCAGGTCAGGCTTGCTCAGGCGCAGGCCGTCCCCGACCTGACCGGTGCGCTGGGCGTCCGCCGACTGAATGACTCGGATGACACCGCACTGGTCGCGGGCATTTCGATTCCCCTCCCCCTGTTCGACCGCGCTCAGGGCGACATCCTCGCCGTGCGTCTCGACGCCGCCGCGGCCCAGCAGGAGCGTCGCGTTGCCGAGCTTCGAATTGAAGAGGCTCTCGCGGCCGCGCACAGCCGCCTCCAGGGCGCGCACGATGAAGTCCTCGCCCTGCGCGAAGAGGCCCTGCCGCCGGCCGAG
>JBGTFI010000329.1:0-2336 GCA_041747335.1 Phycisphaeraceae bacterium
GCACCGTTCGCGGCAGGCCAGCGCCCGACCCAGGTCGGCGGCGCACTGCTCGCACACGCCGCGCCCGCACGCCTTGCAGACCCCCACCGCCGGACGCACGTGATGATAAAAACATCGCATCGCAGAAAAGCTCCGCGCCGGGCGATCACGCCTTGTTCCGCAGCTCCTCCACGAGCTGTTTCGATTGGTTCATCCGGTCGCGGATGTCGCGGTACTTGATGTCCTTCTGGAGGATGAAGGAGGCGAGCTTCTGCGCCTCGCGCGCTTTCTCCAGGTCGTCATCCTGTCTGGCGAGGTCCATGAGCGTCAGCAGGAGCTGATACCTCAATTCCAGGGCCACGCGGTCGTCGTCGAGCGGGTGGGCGGCGATTCCCTCCTGCAGCGTCTCGACCGCCAGCTCATGCCACTCCAGCGCGCGATAGCACTGCCCGAGGTAGTCGTGTGACATCGCGCGGTTGCGCGCTTCGTTCTTGGACTGCTGGAACTGCGCGATCGCCTCCTCGTGCCTGCCCGCGGCGAAAAGCCGCTTGCCCAGCTCGAAGCGCAGGCCGAGGTCCGTAGGGTACGCGTCGACCCGGTCGGCGTACTCTTTAAGTTCGAAGGCGCTCTTCTCGGCCAGCAGCTTCTCATATTCGGCGCGCATCGCCTGGTCGTCCGGGGAGGCATCGACCGCCTGTTTGAGCATTCGAAGCTGACGGTTCATCTGTCGCGTGCGGATGTCCCCGATCTCGACCTTCAGCCGGTACTCTCCTGTCTGCTCGAACGCCTCCTTCAGCAGCGCGATCGCCTCGTCCTCCGCGTCCTCGGTTTCGAGGTCTCGAAGCGCCTTGACCAGCTTCATACGGATCGTGAGATCTTCGCGGCTGTTCTGGAACTCCGCGCGGTAGCGCTTGACGAGCTGCTCCTTCATGTCCTCGGTCTTGGCCAGGGAGTCGGCCTGTTCAAGCTCCCGTTGCTTGTCCATGTCCTTGACGACCTGACGGAACCCGCCTTCCTGCCTGCTCGATTCCTCGTACCCGCTGGTGTGGATCACCGTCTCGGCTTCAAGCTCCTTGAGCCTTTGAAGGATCGCGCCGTCCTCCGGCCGAAGCCCCCCAGCCAGACGGTACGCATGCACCGCCAGGGCGAAGGACTGGATCCGCGCCATGAGGTCGCCGACGGAGGTGAGTGTCTTCGCATCCGTTTTCTTGTCACGCTGCAATCCGACCAGCGCCATGTTCCCCAGCGAGTGGGCGAACTCCCGCAGGTGAAGGTCCGGCTCGGCCTCGGCCGCCTCGACAGCGCGTTTAAGCAGGTTTCTCATCTGCGCGGCGTTGGCGATGTCCTTGGCGAAGACCTTCTCCTCGTGCAGCATTTTATCGATCGCGCTCTTTCCGCCGCCTTTCATCTTTTCGGCCATGCTCGCGGGTTTGCCCCCGGCCACCTTGCGCTTGCGGGCAAGCTCGAAGAGCGCCTCGTGCATCGCCATGTTGTCAGGGTCATGGCGCAAGCCGTTGATGTAGCACTCGATGGCGTAGTCGTATTGCCGCGAGTCGGCGGTGGCCTGCGCGTGCTCGAAGAAGCGCCGGGCCTTGCGAGGATCGCGCTGGAAGCCTTCCGACGCCCCCTCGCCGCCCGCGTCCCCGGCCCCCCCGTTTCCGCCGGGCGCCTCGGGACCGGATGCGTCGTCGTCCGACTTCTTTTTCTTGAAAAAGTTGAGCGCCATGAGTCTGTGGGTTCCGGTCCCGTCTCGCGTCTCGATGCCCCGGCCGGGGGAAACACCGTAATCTAGGCCGCCTTCCCCGACTGTCAAATCATAGCAGGGGGCAGGGTTCGGGGTTCGGGGCACGGGGGAGGAGTCCGAAGTCCGAGGTCCAAGGTCCATAGTCCGTTGAACCCGGCGATCGGCATTCGCCCATCGGTACTTGGCAATGCACCCGTTTGGCCGTATCGTCTGCGGGGTTCCCTCGCCACCACCAAGGAGTTTCCGTCTTGATCACCGTCGGCATGAATTACCGCATCCTTCCCGGTAAGGAGAAGCAGTTTGAGGACGTCTTCGCCGCCGTGCTCAAGGTCATGGGCGACATGCCCGGGCACGGCGAGTCCCACCTTTACCGCGATGTGTTTGACGCCCAGAGCTACGTCATCATCTCGGACTGGAGCGACCGCCACGCTTTCGACAGCTTCATCGCCTCGGACCAGTTCCGATCCGTCGCCAACTGGGGCAAGGAGCAGATCCTTGCCGGCCGTCCGAGCCACACCTACTACGAAAAGTGACCACGCCCTTCAGGTCCGCACCCTTGCCCGGCGAATCCAGCCATCCCGCATCCCTGGCCGTCCACGGCGCCGCCGGCCGC
>JBGTFI010000330.1:0-3471 GCA_041747335.1 Phycisphaeraceae bacterium
CGATGACGGTCGCCAGCGGCGTGCTCATGGCGCTTCGGCCTCACGCGGCGCCCTCGGCCCGTCTGATACCCCTCTCCGCGGTCGCGCCCGTGTGGTCCGCCCGCGCGGACGATCCCCTGGTCTCCCAAGCCGCTCTGACGCCTGGGCGCTGGCAGGCGATCGTCATTCACGACAGCGCCTCTTCCAGCGGTTCGGCCGCCGCGCTGGACGAGCGTCACCGCCGCGCGGGTCTGGGGGAACTGGGTTACCACTTCGTGCTGGGCAACGGAAGCGGTGCGGGCGACGGTCAGGTCGAGAACTCCAGGCGCTGGCGCGAGCAGCTAGACGGCGCGCACTCCGGCGGACCTCACGGACAGTGGTACAACCAGCACGCCCTGGGCATCTGCCTGATCGGGGACGGGGACCGCCAAGCCCCCACCAGCGCGCAGCTTGAGCAGTTGGTGTACCTGGTGCGAGAGCTTCAGCGCCGCCTGGGGGTGCCCGCGGAGAACGTGATGCTCAGCTACGGATCGGGGGATCCGGAGCAGAGTGGGTTCCCCACCGCCTGGTTCCGGCGACAATTACTTCAAACCCCCGCCGGGGGGACTATCCAACCGTGAACCCGCGACGTATAATCGGGCGCTAACGGAATGGACGCGCCCGGTTGAAGGCTTGGGACCGGCCTTGGCCTCCGGGCGGAACACGCCCCGCGGACTGCGGGGTCAGGGAGCAATCAAGTCCATTCGTACCCGGGTCGATAACTTGACTGGAGCCGCGGGGCGGGATTATCTCAAGACGTTCTTATCCCCCTTTTGCTTCTTCATTCCCCTGCCCGCTCCCTCCAGACGAAGTGCCCGCGATGGGTTCGTTCGCGGTGAGGTGTGGCGTTCGATGGGGCTTGATGGAGCAGATGGCCGGCCCACATAAAATCCAAGGCTATGAGGTCCTGGCGACCCTCGGCTACGGCGCGCGAAGCACCATCTTCGCCGTCAAAGACGCGGGCAATCATGTTTTCGCCCTCAAACGCGTCATCAAGGAATCGCCCGAAGACCAGCGATTCATCGACCAGGCGATCAAGGAGCACGAGGTCGCCAGCCAGTTCAACCACCCCGCCCTTCGGCGAAGCTACAAGGTCATCCGTCACCGCCGCCTGATGAGACTCGTCGAGGTTTATGTCCTCATGGAGCTGGTGGATGGTCTGACCATGGAGCAGCTTCAGACCGAAGACCTCATCCAGTCCTGCCGACTCTGCCGCGAGGTCGCCCTGGGGCTGGGCGCGATGCACGAGGCCGGATGGGTCCACGCCGACATCAAGCCCAACAACATCATGCTCACCGACGAGTCGAGCGTGAAGGTGATCGACTTCGGGCAAAGCTGCCCCATCGGGACGGTCAAGGAACGCATCCAGGGAACCCCCGACTACATCGCCCGGGAACAGGTGCTAAGGCGCCAGATCACTCCGCAGACGGACGTCTTCAACCTCGGCGCGACGCTCTATTGGCTCTTTACCCGCGAACACGTCCCGACGCTCATCAAGAAGAAGGGGCCGACCCCCGGGAAGCTCAACTTCAAGCAGGATCTCAAGGCCCGTCCCCCCCACGAGATCAACCCACGGATTCCTTCGGCGCTTTCGGCGCTGGTGATGCAGTGCATCGAGGTCGAGCCCAAGGCTCGCCTTGAGACGATGGAGAACGTCGCCAACCGCCTCCAACTGGCGATCGACCAGCTCGGCCACCAAAGCGCCGCCGCCCGCACCACGACCGTCGAATCCGGAAGCTGAAGCGGGGGAGCGGGTAGGTCAGGCCTTGGCCTGACAGCGTTGAAAGGGCGCCCGCAGGTGTCAGGCCGAGGCCTGACCTACCCCGACAGGCCAACCGTTCAGGGGCATTTCGGTGCCGCACTTCTTCCGTACGATGTCGGTTCTATGGATGCTCGCGGCCTTTGCGCCGCTGCCTGTCGCGGCCGCACCGGTCGTCACCGACGACGAGGTCGTCGCGGGCATGGACCGCCTCAAGGCCTACCTCTATTCCATCCAGCAGCCGGACGGTTCGTGGGAGGACCAGTTCGCGCAGTCCGAACAAGCGGGGGGCGAGACGGCCATCATCGCCCTCGCCCTCCTCCACGCCGGGGAAAGCCCCCAGCATCCGGCGCTCGCCCGGGCGATCGAGTGGCTTCGTCCCCGGCCGGTCGATTCCCGCTTTCGCGGAACCTACGCGGTGGCTTCGCGGGCGCACGTCTGGGCGTTCCTGGCGGATCGTTACCACCCGCTGCTGGAAGCCGATGCCCGCTGGTTGCTCGAACAGGGTTCCGATGGCCAGAGCCGCTTCTGGTACACCGCCCACCCCTCGGGGTGGGACAACAGCGCCACCCAGTTCGGGGTGCTGGGCGTGTGGGAGGCAGCCAAACGCGGGATCGACGTCCCCGATGCGTTCTGGACCGCCGCCGCGAACCACTTCATCGCCACACAGAACCCTGATGGCGGTTGGCCGTACCAGGACGGCCGAAGCTACGGGTCGATGACCGCCGCCGGGCTGACCTGCCTCCACATCGTTAGCGAACGGCTTCACCGCGTGAACCGCGCGCCCGACCCCGACATCACGGCGGCGCTGTCGCGTGGTTCGGCGTGGATCGAGGAGCGCTTCCAGGGGGTGCAGAACGTCGGGCTGGGCGGGCGGATCGAGTATTACCTTTACGGCGTCGAGCGCGTGGCGATCGCCGGGGGCGCCAAGCACCTGCGCGGGCAGGACTGGTACCGCACCGGCGCGCGGTATTACCTCGACATCCAGAAGCCCGACGGTTCGGTCGCCCGCGCCGGGTATGACAACGCCTTCGCGCTGCTGTTCCTCGCCCGCGGCCGCGTTCCGCTGTGGATCGCCAAGCTCCGCCTGCCCGACAACACCTGGAACAACCACCCGCACGACCTGACCGGACTGACACGCTGGATCGTCCGCCAGCGCGAGGCTGAATTGAACTGGCAGGCCGTCGAGATCGACAGCCCCCCCGAATCCTGGCTCGACAGCCCGCTGCTGTTTCTTTCATCCGATGGACCGATCACGCTGAACGCCGACCAGAAAGCGCGCCTCAAGCGCTACCTCGACCGCGGGGGGCTGCTCATTGCCAACCCCGATGGCGGCGCGGCGGGTTTCGCCGTGTCCATCACCGCGCTGATGACCGAGCTTTATCCGGCGCTTACGTGGAGTGATCTTCAGGTCGGGCACGAACTGTTCCGCACGCTGTATCCCATCGAGCCTGACTCCTTCACCGCGCCCTTGCGCGGGCTTTCCAACGGCGCGCGAGACCTGGCGCTGCTGCTCCCGGCCGACTGGGGCTACGCCTTCCAAGCTGAGTCCGGCGAGGACGATCCGCGCTTCGAGATGATGCTCAACCTCTGGGCCATGGTTTCGGATCGCGGCGTCCTGCGCAATCGTCTCGAATCGCCGCTCGAGCTTCGCTCGCCGGGGACCGCGAAGGAGTCGATCTCAATCGCCCGCG
>JBGTFI010000331.1:0-1764 GCA_041747335.1 Phycisphaeraceae bacterium
CATCGAGAGCCTGCACGCCACGTTCCTCCAGACCCAGCGAAGCTGGATTTTCCTGCCCACGCAGGTGCGCTTCCTCATCTCACAGGATGGCCGGGTGTTCGAGCAGGCGGCGGTGGTCGAGAACCCCGTCTCGCCGAGGGAAGATGGCGCGATCATCCACGAGTTCGCCGCGCCGCTGCGCGGCGTGAGCGCGCGGTTCGTGCGCATCGAGGCGGCCAACCTCGGCCAGTGCCCTAACTGGCACCCCGGCGCGGGGGGCAAGGCGTGGCTGTTCGCGGACGAAGTGGTCGTGACGCCGGTGAACGAGCCGCGACCGTAAGGGAGCGGTAGGACGCAACCCGCTCCTGAGGCGATAGAATGCTGGCATGACCGGGAAACGGCGGCGAATCTGGCGGTGGATGTGGAACGGGGCGGTCATCGTGTCGCTGTTGATGATGGTGGGGGTCTCAGCGGGTTTGGTGACGAGCTATTGGCGAATACTCATGATTGACCGGGAGCATGTCTCGAATATCCCCACCGGCGATCTGCGACGACACCGAGTCATTATCCAAGCTGATTCAATGCAAGTTGGTTGGGGTTGTTTTCACGTGGTCACCAATTCCACGGAATCGTTGATGATTCCCGAACAGGTGGGCTGGGGATTGAAACCTGATTCACCTGCACAGACATTAAAGTTGAAATGGGGGTTTGATACCTTGCCGATCGCCCAACCTGTTCCGGCACCAACGGACCCTCTGTTCCACTATGGCGGCATACGCTATTGGCAGACAGGAATCGGCTCACGAACAACCGGTACAAATCCATCTGGGGGGTTTTATATGAAGCTGCGACGGCTAGATGTGCCCCTCTACTACCCCCTCGCCCTCACCGCCATCCTCCCCACCGTCTGGTTCATCCTCTGGTATCGAGGCCGCGCCAAGCGCCTCCCCGGCCACTGCCGCGCCTGCGGCTACAACCTCACCGGCACCCTCGCCGCAGGGCGGACCGAGTGCCCCGAATGCGGCGCGGGGGTCAAGGGATTGGATCGGGTGGTTGACTCAAGGTGATACTCCTCGGCTCGCGTAGAACGCACATCGCCCGACCAACTGTCAGGCCGAGGCCTGACCTACTGTGCTACCCCCCCACCACCCACCGCAGCTTCGCAAACCGCTCCGCAAGCCGCTGGCGAAGCGGCGGGTGATCGACCGGCCCATCGAGTGACCTGCCGATCGTCGTCAGAAGCTTCACCAGTCCGTCAAAATCCGACAGGCTGATGAACTCCGGCGCGATGCGCCCGGCCGCCTCATCCATGTTGTGGTAGTTGCCCAGCGCCAGGCACAGGCACGTCGCCCGGTAGCCGAACGCCTGGTAGGCCGTGGCCTCGCACGCCCCGCCGGGCATGAGCTTGCGCTGCCAGCGGAACGATGCATCACGCGCCGCCACCCCTTCTGCGATGCGCGCCATCGCGTAGGTCAAATCCGGATCAAACGTACTCACCCGATCGCCCACGCGCACGATCGGCCCGCCGCCGATCGGCGAATCCGCGAAGCTCCGCGAGTTCTCCAGCGCGATCACCCGCGCCTCGGGCGCGATGATCCCCGATTGACACGCCCCGATCGCGCCGATGAAGCCGATCTCCTCCGCACGGGTGAACAGCAGGCCGACATGCTCGCAACCTTTGATCGTGCGGATCACATCGAACGCCGACAGCGCTGCAGCCACCGCTGCCAGGTCATCGCACGCGTGGGTGTGCAGCAGGCCATTCTCGATCCGCGGCAGCCCCCC
>JBGTFI010000332.1:0-12109 GCA_041747335.1 Phycisphaeraceae bacterium
GCGTCGCGGGCGCGGGGGCGCTCGCGGAGGGGACGGGCTGATCCGCGTCGGCCTCGGGCGCGGGGACGCTGATGTTGAAGGTCGCCAGGGGGATCGTTTCGATCCCGCCCTTGGCCCCGCCGTGGGCCGCGCCGCCGAGGACGATGAGCTGCCGATCGGCGTGGGCGAGCAGGCGATGGAAGAATCGCGGCTCATCGAGGGTGATGTCGGTGATGGTCCATTGGGCGTCGCCGCGGCGAATCGAGCAGAGTTTGCCTTCCATCGCGGTGGCGAAGATGGTGTCGCCCGCGGCGAAGGCCGAGGCGCCGAAGGCCTTAAGACGGCCATCGGCGGGGAAGTCGGGGCCCTGCGTCCAGGTCTGCTTCTTGATGTCGTAGATGTCCACGCGATTGCTCGTGCCTCCCTCTGCCTGGATGCCCCCGATCGCGTAGATCAGCCCCTCCGCGGCCGCGACCGCCAGGGCGCGGCGCTGAAAAGGCGGTGCGGGGAGTTCCTTCCACTGGATCGTTTCGGCGCTCAAATCCGCCACGAGTGCGGTCGTGTGCCAAGGGTTTTCGTTGCTCTCGTCGCCGTGTTGGTGGAGATTCCACCCGCCGATGACGTACAGCTTGCCGTCATGGACGACGGCATCGTGCGAGGAGCGCGGAAGCGGCAGGGGGGTCAGCTCGCGCCACTGCCCGGCGGCGGGATCGAAGCGCATGACGCTGTCGGTCGAGCGGATGTGCTCATCATCGACGACCTGGTTGAGCGCGGTCAAGCCGCCGACGCGGTAGATGCTTCCTTCGTGGCTCACCAGCGCCAGACCCTGAAGCAACATGCCGCCGGGAAGAACCTCCCATTGCGTGGGGCTCTTGAGGTTGAGGCGATGAAACGCGCCGGTGAGATCCTCAACGGAATACTGGTGGGCGTCGCCGGTGTGCCCACCGTAGACGTACACCCAGTCGCCCGCGACGGCCGCGCCGAAGCTGGTGATGTCCTGGGGCAGCGGGGGGAGCGCCGCATTCTGATCGGTGGCGAGGGCGAGAGTGGTGAGGTTCAGCCATGCCAGCGCGGTCAGGAGCAGGACGAGCAGGACTTGCCGGTGCGACGCGGGGGTGTGGGGATGATCGGGGGAGGGATGTTGCATGATGGTTTCCTTTTTTCTGACGGGAACAGGGGGCTTTCTTGCGGGGACTTCACTGGGCACGTCGGGCACGGGCAAGCAGGGCCTTGCCCATGGCACCCAGAAGGAGCAGGATGCTTGCCGGCTGCGGCACGGACGTCGGCGTTCCGGCGAGCGCTGCCTCGAATCCGCCGACGTCAAACGCGTCGAGCGCGCCGCTGGCGTCGAAGTCTCCGATCACGTCGGGATCGACGCCGGGGTAGGCCGCGAGAAAGGCGTTGCGGTCCGCCAGCGCCAGTTCGAAGGGCGACACGTCGAACGCATCGAGCACACCGTCGCCGTTCATGTCGCCTAGGAGGTCGCTGAACTCCAGCGTGAGATACGGCAGGAGGTTGAGCAGGACCACTTCTCCTGAAGCGTCGGTGACGACGGGGTCGATGCTCCCGAGGGTGAAGTCGCCATCGCCGGAGGCCCAGAGCGTCAGCCCGATGAACGGCGCGTCACCAGCCAGCAGCGATCGCACGGCCTGGGTGAGGTCGAAGTCGATGCTCAGCGTCAACTCGCCGTTGATCAGCGCGTTGCGGGCGAGCGCGAAATCGGTCACCGGCATGTCGCCGAGGTACGGGTCGGTGTAAACCAGGTCAGCAGCGCCGTCGGGGTCACTGTGATCGACGCGGTCAAACGCCGCCTGCGCGCTGGCGTAGTCGGCCAGGTTGCCATCGGCCGCGTAAACGTTCACGAACGCCCGCGAGGGCAGCACGCCATCCGTGGAGACCAGGTCCATGTTGATTACATCATCGATGTGGATGGTGAACGTAGCGCTGAGCAGGTCGTCGGGCGAGCGATGTGCGGCGCGGACCGATTGCAGGCTGAACTGCGCCAACAGCGCCTGCTGTCGGTCCGAGGGGCCGTTTGACTGCACGCCGTTGTTGCCCAGGGCAAGCGCGGCGACCTGGGCGGCGTTGTCGCGATAGTAGAGCTTCTCGTGGTCGGGGTTCGCGTCGAAGTCACTGTCGTACAAAACGAACGCCTGCGAAAGCGGATCGCGATACACGACCTTACCGGTGTGGGAGACCACGGCCGGGCCGCGGTCCTCAAGGTCATGGACGGCTTCATCCCAGTAGGACCACCCGATCAGCCCGTCGGACTGAGGCCAGGGCGTCGTCACGTGGGGATCGTGAGCGCCGGACCAGTCCGAAGCGACGAGGTAGATGGCGTTGTCATTGGGATTGGTCAGATCCAGAGAGTTCGCCGCCCGCCCGGCGTGGTCGGCATCGGGCCCGGTGGGCTTGTTGGCGGCGCCCTGGAGCGTGAAGTTCTGGCCGGCGTGCGCAGCGCCCGCGAGCAGCACACTGATCGCCAGCCCCCGGAAGCTGATCCGGTGCAGGTGGAGCTTTGAGTGATGATGGTGCATGAGTGGTTCTCTTCGAGTTTGATTTCAGGTGCAAGAAAAGGGGGAGGGGGCGCTCCCTTCAACGCCCCCTCCCCGGGGGGACAGCGGCCGGTCAACGATGAACAGCACGACGAGCGCGCTTCGCAAGCAGGAGCATCCCCATGCCCATCAGCGCCGCCGAAGCGGGTTCGGGCACGAGGGTGATCGATAGCGACGGCTCAAAGCCCGCGCGGTCGAGGCTGGTGATGCTCGGGTCATCCACCAGGCTCAGCAGCCGGAATCCAATGTGCGTGACGGAAGGATCGTTGAGGACCTCGGTGAGCAGAGCCGTGACATCGACCTCAAAGCCCAGGAAGCCCCGGCCATCGAGGTCCGCGTCGGAGTAGTCCGGCGGAAAGAAGACGGCCGGTCCATCGAGCGCGCCGGTGTAGGTCGCTCCCAAGCCGATGACCTCAGTCACGTTGCCCGCGAGAAAGTCCGGATCCAGCGGCGGCTTGGCGATCGACGCATCGGCGGCGAAGTTGAGCGACGCGATCGCGCCCCCGTCGTAGTCGCCGTCGTGGCCGGTTTCGACATCATCGGGCCGGTGGGTGAGCGCGCCATCGGCGGTGTCGGTGTAGACTTCCAGTGCGAACTGCGTCACGGGACGATCGGCGCGGGAGGAGTTGAACACGATGTCGTCGATGGCGAAGGTGAA
This sequence comes from Phycisphaeraceae bacterium, assembly GCA_041747335.1. GTDB lineage: Bacteria > Planctomycetota > Phycisphaerae > Phycisphaerales > Phycisphaeraceae > JBGTFI01. The sequence goes on from JBGTFI010000332.1 coordinate 3,193, forward strand.
GCTCGCACCGAGGATTTTCGCGGGGTCGGTGGTCAGATCACGCACGGGTTGAAGGTCGATCTCGACGATCGGCCTGCGGTTCGCGCCGTACTGAGGACTCGCCAGGTCGTTGTGAATGACGAACGCGCCGACCCAGTCGAACTCGACCCCGTCATCGGGAACCAAGGCGCTGTTGGAGCTTCCGCCCACATAGCCGGGCCCGGAGAATTGGCCGCCAACCCCGGCGGGCAGCTCGGTGGGATGGTAGTCGAGCGTGACGGACGCATGAAGCGTGCCGGACGACGCAGCGCACGTCAGCACCAGCGCGGTGAGTGAGCGGTGAATGAATCGCATGGAACGCATGGTCTTACTCCTCTCGTGGAGAATCACTGAAATGGGTTGAAATACCGGCTTTCATCACCGATACGCGGCGGGAAAGCGATCATGCCGCGCCCTTGCGAGGGCCCTTCGCGCGGCGCGGCACGACTATCGAAGCTGGGGGTCAATGTCCTGGTAGATCGGTCCCCAGAAGCGCGGCCGGTCCTGCGCAGAGGGCAGCGGGCCTTGGTAAACCGCGGCGTGGCCGTCGGCGTACAGCAGGTTCATCTTGCGCTGATGACGGTAGACAAGGGCGTCATCGCCCATCAGTCGTTCGTGGGACTGCTTGTGCGCCGGGGCGCTGATCGGCGCGGGCGTGGTGTAGTGGGCGCGGGGATCGGGCAGGCTGATCATGGCGCGGCGGCCGACCATCGGGTGCATGAAGAGGAACGAGACATCGGCGATGTATCGGATGTAGGCCACGTCCGCGTGGTGCATCGATTCGGAGGGCTGGTGCAGGTCTTCACCGCGGTGGCCGCCGACGCCCGCGTGATTGCGCGCCCCGTCGGCGAAGCGCACCGGACCGCTGTTCATGGCGTAGGAAAGCCACCCGGCCGATTCGCCGACGTGCGAAGCGCCGATGGCGGCGCCGTAGAGTGTGGGGAAGGGCAGGGTGTCGGAGGGGCATCGGAAGACCTCGCCGCCCCCGGTGGCGGTGTTGAAGCTGTCCCCGCGCAGCGATCCGCGCTGGAGGTAAGGCGCGATGACCTCGGTCCACTGCGCGGCGTGCGTGCCGGCGATCCCGAAGGGCATCAGCCTTCCAAGGTGATCGTCCGCGTAGACGGCGTGGGCGATGGCGATCTGGCGCAAGTTGCTCGCGCACGCGGCCGTGTGCGAAGCCCCGCGGGCACTACTCAAGGCCGGCATCAGCAGGGCGATGAGGATCCCGATGACGGCCACGACCGCCAACAGCTCGATGAGCGTGAAGCCGGGGTCGTCCGGACGTCCCGCGTTGCCGCGGGCGGCCGGGGAGGGGATAATGCGCATGGTTGCAGCCTCTCTCAGGGGTTGCGATCGCCAGGGCGGTCAGGAGGCCTCGCCAAGTCCGACCTGACCGCCCACTTTTTCGGGCTCACACTGAAACGCAATTGCGACTCAGTCTCAACTCTGTCCCAGCGTAACGACCCCGAACGAGGTGTCAAGGGGGTCGGAAGGCAATTCCAGGGTCTTTTTTCAGGGTGCCCCGGAGCATTTACCGGCATCGCGCCACTGGCGGCGGGCGAGTCCCCGTGCCCCGACGCCCAGGTGCGTGACACCCCAGGCGGGGCCCCTGATCCCCGCTTTGGATCCCATGCCGTCGCGCAGCGTGGGCATGTAACCCCAGAAACTCCCGACTTCAGACTTTGGACCTAGGATCCCCACACCCCAAACGGTCTTTGACGTCCCGCCGTCTGCCTCGATAATCTTCGTCCCCCGGTCTGAGGCCGGAGAGAACGGCATTCCCATCCCTCGTTGAGAGATTCACCCCCCATGACCGTGAAGGTCTGCAAGTTCGGCGGCACGTCACTGGCGGACGCCAGGCAGTTCCGCAAGGTTCAGGGGATTGTGGCGGGTGATCCGGATCGGCGGTTCGTCGTCCCCTCCGCCCCCGGCAAGCGCCATGCCGAGGACCAGAAGATCACCGACCTGCTTTACCTGTGCGAAGCCCATGCCCGGCAAAAGATCGACTTTGGCGGGGTGTTCGAGCTTATCGCAGACCGATACCTGGAGATCGTCCGGGAGTTGGGGCTGTCCCTGGATCTTTCGTCGGCGTTGGAGGAGATCCGGGGGCGCATCGCCGGGGGGGAATCGGCGGACTACGCGGCCAGCCGTGGGGAGTACCTCAGCGGGCTGATCCTGGCGGATCTGCTGGGGTATGAGTTCATCGACGCGGCGCAGGTGATTCACTTCGACCCGTTCGGGCGGCTGGACACGGAGAACACGCAGCACGCTCTTTCGAGGCGGCTGGGGGAGGTCGAACGGGCGGTGGTGCCGGGGTTCTACGGGAGCACGCCGGACGGGCAGGTCCGGACTTTCTCGCGCGGCGGGTCGGACATTTCAGGGGCGCTGGTGGCGCGCGGGGCGTCGGCGGGGGTGTACGAGAACTGGACGGACGTGAGCGGGCTTCTGATGGCTGACCCGCGCATCGTGGCGAATCCGGGAACGATCGACGTGGTGACCTACCGCGAGCTGCGTGAGCTGGCGTACATGGGGGCGACGGTGTTGCACGATGAGGCGATCTTTCCTGTCCGGCAGGCGGGGATTCCGGTCAACATCCGCAACACCAACCGCCCCGACGACGCGGGGACGATGATCGTCCGCGACGCCGACCCGGTCACCCACAAGGGCATCATCACCGGGATCGCGGGGCGGAAGGATTTTACGGTCATCGCGGTCGAGAAGGCGCTGATGAACGCGGAGCTGGGGTTCGGCAGGCGGCTGCTGTCGGTGCTGGAGGAGAACAACGTCAGCTTCGAGCACATGCCCAGCGGCATCGACACCATGAGCGTGGTGATCGCCGACCGGCAGCTTGACGGGAAGCTCGAGCGGATTCTGGAGCAGATCCGGGTGGATTGTCGGCCTGACACGCTGGAGGTGCATCGGCAGATGGCGCTGATCGCGACGGTGGGGCGGGGAATGGCGCACTATCCGGGGATGGCGGCGCGGGTGTTCGGGGCGCTGGCGCGTGCGGGGGTGAACGTGCGGATGATCGACCAGGGATCGAGCGAGCTGAACATCATCGTCGGTGTGCTGGTGGCGGACTTCGAGAGGGCGATGCGGGCGATCTATGAGGAGTTTCAGGGGTAGCGGGGAGTCCAAGGTCCAAAGTCCAAGGCCCAGAGTCCAATGGTTCATGAGGTGGATGAGATCGGCCGGTTGATGGAGGCGGCGTCGGGGGCGCTGGTGGAGATGTCGTACCTGGAGTGCGAGGCGTTGTGCATCCAGGCGCTTGAGGCGGCGCGGGGGGCGGGGGCGTGGGAGTACGTGGCGCGGATACTGTTGCCGCTGCAGGAGGCGCGTCGTCAGCGGCGGATGATCGCGGCCGAGGGGGTGATCCGGCTGGGGACGACAACCCTGACGGGGACGGCTGAGCAGTGGTTGGAGCGGATGGGAAGAGGGTGTATCGTGGTGACTTCGCCGCACGGGCCGGGGGTGGCGGCGGAGGTTCTGAGGAAAGCGCGGGACGGGCGGAAGTATGTGGAGGTGCTTTACGCCGATTCAGCGCCCGATGGGGGGCGTTGGCGGATCGCATCGTTCGGGGGTCCGGCGGTGTCCGTGGAGGTTTCCGCCCCCCCCGCGGAGTGTCGGGATCGTTGGTTGGAACCGGGAGGGGGATCCGGGTCGGACGGTGGGGTTCGCGCTGCGGACTGGTTCCTGGACGCCATGGATGCGCTGGGGGAGGCGGCGATGGGGACAGTGGCGGCTTCGTCCGCGGCCGGGGCGGTTGAGCGATTTGAGCGACTTGATGCCTGTCTTGAGGTGGTGACGGACCACGAGATCCTGCACCAGCGGCTGGCGGAGGCGGCGCGAGGGGCTGCGAGGGGCGTATAAGTGTATCAGGGTTCGAGGTTAGATGACACCTCCCCGTGGGATTGAGGAAGGTCGCCAGGTCGCCCCTGCGCCCCCCGTTGCGCGAAGTACTTGGCCTGTGAGGGGTGGGCCGCTATAATTCAGCGATTGCAGGTCTGCGGGAGGGTGTTGAACCTTTCGAGGCGTTTTGGAAGTTGCGGCGCTGTTTTTCGTGGACGACAGACGTGCGGCGGCGACTTAAGTATGGGCGGGGCCCGGCCTTGAAGGGTTGGGCTGCGCGACAGCCTGTCGGCTGACGAAAGGCGAACATCGGATGAAGACCTTCAAACCCGCCTTCACGCTGATCGAACTGCTGGTGGTGATCTCGATCATCGCGCTGTTGATCGCGCTGCTGCTTCCGGCGCTGAACAAGGCCAAGGAGGCGGCGCGGACGACGCAATGCCTGAACACGCAGAAGCAGTTGGCGCTGGCGACGAACGTCTACGCGACGGAGTCGAACAACCAGATGCCCTGGAACAACTGGCTGGCGTATGACCGTCCGGACAATCCGGGATGGCTCTATGCCGGGCAGCCGCTGCCGCTGAGCCAGGGAGGCCGACGGTACAACACCCCGACGATCGGGGACATCACGAGCGGGGTGTTCTTCGAGCTGATGGGGCGGGAATACAATGCGTTCCGGTGCGCGGAGGATGCGCCGCCGCACAACCTTGGCATCTCGCACCAGTGGACGACGTACGTCATGAACGGGGCGATCGGCGGGTACGGGAGTCTGCTGGGCAAGACGTACAAGCTCGACCAGTTCCAGACGTGCGACGTGATGTTCTGGGAGGGTCCGGTGCGAGAGGCGTCATCCACGGGATACTGGAACGACGGTGCGAGCTTCCCCTCGGAGTTGACGGGGTTCCGGCACCTGGCGGGGCAGACGCTGGCGCACGTGGATGGGCACGTGGAGGTATGGACGGAGGACGTCTGGGCCGCGGAGGTGCGAAAGGGTGGAGATTCCGGGCGGGGGATGGTCTATAGTCGTCTCTGGGCCGACCCTACTTACACCAAGGAGCCGCCGCCGACGCGACGCGGCGGGCGCGGTTGAACGACATGGCGCCCGCGGGCGGCTGGAAAGCGAAGCAACATGACTCGAATGAACCGACAATTTCGACCGACCGCGGGTTTTACGCTGATTGAACTGCTGGTGGTGATCTCGATCATCGCGCTGCTCATCGCGCTGCTTCTTCCGGCGCTGGGCAAGGCGCGGGAGGGCGCGCGGGCCGGGCAGTGCCTCTCGAACGTGCGGCAGACGGGGATGGCGCACCACAGCTACATGGCGGACCACGATGGGGAGCTGTTCGGGTATCGGGGGGACTGGATCTACATGACACCATTGATCGACTACGTGGGGAACGTGGATGACATCCGTCTGTGCCCGGAGACGAACGAGGCGCGGGCCCCGGCGGCTGGGGGATTTGCGCCAGATGCTTTCGCGCCCTGGGGCTTCAACGCGCTGGAGCGGGTGGGTTCGACGACGGTGAAGCTGTTCATCGGGAGCTATGCGCTCAACGGATACCTCAACCACGCCCAGCGATACGGGAACCCCGGGGGGCGTGACCATGCGAACGCGGCGGCCTCGACGGGGCGCGGGGGAGCAACGTGGCCGAGCTCGTGGTTCACGACGAATGACACGGTGACCAACCCGTCGCTGACGCCCAACTTTTCGGACAGCTACTGGGTGGATACCTGGCCTTCGCCGGCGAATCCCAAGCCTTCGGACTTCACGCAGCACTTCGGGAACACGCTGAACATGATGGGGCGGGTGGCGCTGCACCGCCACAACAAGGGGGTTCACGTGTCGTTCATGGACGGGCACGCGAGCCACCATGACGCGCTGGACCTCTGGAACCTGCACTGGTTCAGAAACTGGGAGGAAGCCAAGCGCACCTCCGGTGGGCGCGGGGGCGGGCGCTCGAACCAGTAACCTGGCGCCGAGTGCCGCCGCGCGTGTCGATGGAACACGGCCCCTAAGAGAAACCATGACGATGATGATGATCTACAGGCAGAGCGAACAGCCCCGACGTCCCGAGCACCGCGCGTTCACGCTGATCGAGCTGCTGGTGGTGATCTCGATCATCGCGCTCCTGATCGCGCTGCTGCTTCCGGCCCTGGGCAGGGCGAAGGAGGCGGCGCAGTACATGCAGTGCCTTTCGAACCTTCGTCAGCTCGGGACGGCGCACCACACGTACATGGCGGACAACGAGGGCAGGACGTTCGGCTACAGCATCGACATGATCTTCATGACGCACCTGCTGCGGTACGTGAACGGGACGGACGAGATCTGGATGGACCCGAAGTTCGGACAGGTCGAGCGTTCGGGGACGGGGTTCGCGGGGACGTCGCTGACGCCGTGGGGGTTCAACGCGCTGCGGGACGCGAGCTATCGCACCTCGCGGCGGGCGGAGGATTTTCAGCTTTTCACGGGCGGTTACGCGGTGAACGGGTACTTCTACAACCCGAACGTGGATCTGAACACGCCGTCGCTGGGGCTGGGCGGGCCGGGACCGCAGAACATGTCGCTGTGGGACGGGCGTCCGATCGCGCTTGCGTCTGGGGCGATCTTCCCGCACTCGTGGTACCCGACGATCGACGATGTGGACACCGGTTCAATCACGCCGCTGTATACCGACAGCGTGTGGGTGGACCTTTGGCCGGGGGATCGGGATCTGGCGCCGGGGAGCTTCGACGGATCATCGGGCAACGCCAGCAGCACCGCGCGAGCGATGGTGGATCGACACGGGGACACGGTGAACATGGTGTTCGCGGACGGGCACGCGGCGGGGGTGGACCTGAGCCTCAAGGGGATGCAGAATCTCAAGTGGCACAAGGATTTCGTACTGGGCGGGCGCACGCGCGCGGGAGGGCGGCGCTAGCTTCCGCGTCGGAGGTCGGAAGGGGGTTTGCCGCATTGTGAACCGGTACAAGCCCGGATGTGGAGGTCCGCGTGAGCGGGCCCTGTCAAGGTGGAGGGAGATGGAGTCCGCACGTCGCTGATTCCCGTCTGATTCGTTGTGTTTCCGGTCGAGCATTTCCAACCGAGCAAACTTCATGCACACCACTTTCCCGCGACGCGTCGTCAGTCGTATCCAGCGCGCCTTCACCCTGATTGAGCTGCTGGTGGTGATCTCGATCATCGCGCTCTTGATCGCGCTCCTGCTTCCGGCGCTGGGGCAGGCGAAGGAGGCGGCTTTGTACATGCAGTGCCTTTCGAACCTTCGTCAGCTTGGGACGGCGCATCACACGTACATGTCCGACAACCAGGGAAAGACGTTCGGTTACAACGTGGACATGGTGTTCATCTCGCACCTGGCGGAGTACCTCAACGCCACGGAGGAGATCTGGAACGACCCGAAGCTGGGCGGGGCGTCGCGGACAAGCGTGGGGTTCGGGGCGACGTCGCTGGAGCCGTGGGGCATCAACGCGGTGTGGAGCCCGAAGCAGCAGTCGGCCCGGCGGGCGAGGGAATTTCGGCTGTTTGTGGGCGGTTACGCGATCAACGGTTTCTTTTACAATCCGAACGTGAACCTGAACTCGCCGACGGGCGGTCGGGGGGGGCTGGGCCCGTCTCGCGGGACGCCATGGAACGGCAACCCGATCACGCTCCCGCACGGCCCGGTGTTTCCGACTTCGTGGTATCCGACGATCGACGACGTGGAGCGTGGTTCGATCACCCCGCTGTACACCGACAGCGTGTGGGTGGACCTTTGGCCGGGCGACAGCGAGCCCGCGCCGGCGACCTTTGACGGGACTGCGGCGGGGAACACGACGAACATCGCGCGAGCGATGATCGATCGTCACGGGGACACGGTGAACATGGTGTTCGCGGATTCGCACGCGGCGGGGGTGGACCTGAGCATCGAGGCGATGCGCGATCTCAAGTGGCACAAGGACTTTGTGCTGGGGGGAAGCGGGCGCAACTCCGGCGGGCGCGAACGGTAGCGGTCGAGGCCATGCGGATGCGGGAGGGGCGGGGCTTGCGTCACAGGATCCCGTGTCGGGCCAAGAGAGGCTCCTTGGCTGGGAAACGATCATGAGCAGGCGGCTTCGGCGATACGTCGACCTTCGGACCCCGCGCGGGTTCACGCTGATCGAGCTGCTGGTGGTGATCTCGATCATCGCGCTCTTGATCGCGCTTCTGCTTCCGGCGCTGGGGAAGGCGAAGGATGCGGCACAGATCATGCAGTGCCTGTCGAACCTTCGCCAGCTCGGGACGGCGCACCACACGTACATGAGCGACCACGAGGGAAAGACGTTCGGTTACAGCATCGACATGATTTTCATGACGCACCTGATGCCCTACGTCAATGGAACGGATCAGATCTGGATGGACCCGAAGATCAGCACGGTCAAGCGGACGACGTCCGGGTTCGGGGGGAACGCGATGACACCGTGGGGATTCAACGCGCTCAAGCGCGCGGACCTGCGGCATTCGCGGGCGGCGCAGGACTTTCAGTTCTTCACGGGCGGGTACGCGGTGAACGGTTATTTCTACAGCCCGATGGTCGACCTGAACACGCCTTCGTACGGTCTTGGGTGGGCGGGACCGCGGACGTTCGCGGACTGGGACGGCAAGTCCTTCCGGACGGTGACCGGCGCGATGTTTCCGCATTCGTGGTATCCGACGCTGGAGGATGTGGAGCGTGCATCGATCACGCCGCTGTACACGGACGGGGTATGGGTGGACCTCTGGCCGGGCGATGGGGAGAGCGTTGCGCCGGTGTACGACGGGACGGCGGCGGTGGGCGCGAGCGTGAACATCGCGATGATCGATCGCCACGGGGACACGGTGAACATGGTCGTCGCGGACGCGCACGCGGGCGGCGTGGACCTGCGGCTGCGGGAGATGCAGTCTTTGCAGTGGCACGGTGACTTTGTGCTGGGCGGGACGGGGCGCAGGGGCGGGCGCGGACGCGAGTGATGGGGGAGGTGGCGTGAGCGGCTTCACGCCTGTGCCCGCGCGGCGTGGATGGCGCGTGCGAGCAGGCGGTAGTCCTCGGCGCCGTTG
>JBGTFI010000333.1:0-12542 GCA_041747335.1 Phycisphaeraceae bacterium
ACGCAGCACCCGCAGCCGCCCCCAGTACGCCAGCGTCTTGTGACCCGCCAGCGGATCAAAGGGGTTGGCCAGCGGCGGGGCGATCAGCACCGTCACCCCCCTTTCAAAGTACGCCGGGTCGTAAACCGTTGGCGGCGTCGCCTCGATCACAAGCGTCGGCTGCGGGGGCTTCTCCGGCGCGCCCCGCAGCAGCGACGCTCCCCCCGCCGTCAGTGTCAGTCGCACCCGTGCATCTTCTAAGCCATTATGCTCCATCGTGTTGCGAACCGCCTCGGCCAGCGGCGATGTCTCCAGGCTCTTCACCAACCCCAGCGCTGCCGCGCTTAAGGCCAGGCGATCAAGGTGCTCCCGCAGACGGAAGACCCGTCCCCGCAAGGCCGCCATCGTCTCGAAAAGACCCACCGCGTGCTGAAAACCCGCATCGCCCACCGAAACCGTCGCCCCGTCCCGAGCCACCATCCGCCCGTTGAGATACACATCCATGCCGCCGCTCCTGGTTGGCCAAGTTGAATCCGCCCCGAAGACCGCTATCATTCGGGACTTCGACCGATCCGGCAACCCCCCGGATGCCCCCGGATGCCCCCCGGATGCCCCCCGGAAGTGTCGGCCGAGGCGAACCACAAGGAAACGACCGATGAAAGCCGACATCCACCCCGAATACAAAGACTGCAAGGTGACCTGCGCCTGCGGCAACGCCTTCACCACCCACAGCACCCGAGCGAAGCTGCACGTGGATATCTACAGCCAGTGCCACCCCTTCTTCACCGGAAAGCAGAAGTTCGTGGACACCGCCGGACGCGTCGAACGCTTCCAGCGCAAGTTCCAGGGCAACTACTTCGGCAAGAAGAAGGCCTAGCGAGATCCACCCCCCAGCCGCGGCCAATCGTCGCGGCTGTTTTATGCGCACTTTGAACCGATCACTCGTACCCCCATGCCCGCCGATCAGGACAACCTAATCGCCAAGCTCGATGACCTGGCCGCCCAGTTCGCCGACCTTGAAACTCAGCTCGCCGACCCGGCCGTCAATGCCGACCACCAGCGTGTCCGCGACCTGTCGATCCGTCGGGCGGCCCTGGAAGAACTCGTCGTCCGTTACCGCCGCTGGCAGGCACTGCGCGCACAGATCGAGGAGCACGAGCAGATCATCGCCGATGGCGAAGATCCCGAACTCACCGCCCTGGCCCGCGAAGAACTCCCCGCGCTGAGCGAACAGGCGGAAACACTGCTCGAAGAGATCGCCAGCGAACTGGTCATCGCCGACGACCGGGCCGTCGGTTCGGTCATCCTCGAACTGCGCGCCGGGACCGGAGGGGCCGAGGCCGCGCTCTGGGCTGGAGATCTCTACGAGATGTACCAGCGCTTCGCCGCCCTGCGCCGCTGGAGCTTCGAGACGCTCCAGTTCTCCGAGGGCGAACAGGGCGGCATCCGCCACGCCGTCGCAGCCGTCGCGGGCCAGGGCGTCTGGCAGGGCCTGGGTTACGAAGGCGGCGTCCACTGCGTCAAACGCGTCCCCGCGACGGAGACGCAGGGACGCATCCACACCTCCACCGCCACCGTCGCCGTTCTACCCGAACCCGAAAAGGTGCAGATCGACATCCCCGAATCCGATGTCACCATGCACATCACCACCGCGCAAGGCCCCGGCGGGCAGAACGTGAACAAGGTCGCCACGGCCGTCCACCTCGTCCACAACCCCACCGGCATCGAGGTGCGCATGCAGGAATCCAAGAGCCAGTCCCAGAACCGCCAGAAGGCCTGGCAACTGCTCCGCGCCCGCGTCTACGACCACTACCAGCAGGAAAAAGACGCCCAGCGCAGCGAGCAGCGCGCCACCATGATCGGCGGCGCACGACGCTCCGAACGCATCCGCACCTACCGCTACAAGGAAAACATCGCCGTCGATCACCGGCTCAACCAGTCCTTCCCCCTTCAATCGCTTCTCGCGGGGGAACTTGATGAACTCGTCGCCGCCCTGATCGCGCAGGACCGGGCGGAGCGGTTGGCGGCGCTGTAAAGCACAGCGTGGTGACCGTCACACCGGCTTCTCCAGCACGCCCAGCCCCTTGAGCCAGTTCTCCAGCACCCCCGGCCAACCCGCGAGCAGCGGCTGGCGCTGCGCCAGACCCACCCCGTGCCCGCCCGTGCGGTAGATGTGCAGCTCGGCGGGAACCTTGGCCGCGCGAAGCGCCTGGTAGAAGAGGATGCTGTTCTCCGGCGGGACGGCCGCGTCCTCGCTGGTATGGAACAGGAACGTCGGCGGCGTCTCGGCGAAAACCTGCCGCTCGTTGGAAAGCTCCTCCACAAGCTCCGCCGGCGGGTTCTCACCCAGCAGGTTACGCCGCGAACCCTTGTGAACGTAAGGCTCTTCCAGGAACGTGATGACCGGGTAACACAGGATCAGGAAGTCCGGCCGGCATGACACCCGCTCGATTGGGTCGGCGGCCTGGGGATCGCCCGCGTCGAAGTGCGTCGCCAGCGTCGATGCCAGATGCCCCCCCGCCGAAAAACCCATCACCCCGATCCGGTCGGATTGAATCCCGTTGGCCGCGGCATGATGCCGGACGTGACGCAGGGCCCGCTTTGCATCCGTCAATGGGATCGGATGCCGATACGCCGGCGCGTGGCGATAGCGCAGGATGTAGGCCGCGAAACCGCGCTCGTTGAACCACCGGGCGATCTGCACGCCCTCGTGATCCATCGCCAGCCCGCCGTACCCTCCGCCGGGGAAGATGACGATCGCCGATCCGTTGGCGCGTCCCTCGGCCGGAGTGTGGACAAACAGCCGGGGCCGATCGCTCTCAGCCTCCCCCACCGCCCCCGGCGCGCCCCCGGGCCAGAGTGCCACCTCCGTGACCTCCTGCCCCGCGGCCGCTCGAACCGCCAGCAGGCAGACCCAAAGCGCCAGTACGAACGTGCGCCGATGCATCAGAACCTCCTACTTCGATAAGAACTCGAAAGCACAGGCCCTTTCCGCGCGCGAGATCGCCCCGGAGCGGCCTGCGCCGCCGGGGCGAGCGTGCTGATCGCTACAGATACCGCGATCACGGAATCCGAAGCTTCTGGCCCACCGCCATCCGCTCGGGCACCAGTCCGGGATTGGCGTTCACGATGTCGCGCCAGCGCTGTCCCGTTCCGTACTGCGCCTGGGAGATCGACCAGAGGGTATCGCCTCGCTGCACGATGTACTCACCACCCCCCCCGCCGAAGCCCAGCGTCGGGGCGCCCCCGAACGGACCACTGGAAACGCCGCCCGCGTCCGTCGCCACCGGCACGTACGGTTCGACCGGAACCGGCTCGACCGCCGCCGGAGGAGGCAGTTCCGTGACCTCCTGCTTGGGCTGCTTGCTCTTGCACCCCCCCATCGCCACCGCCGCCAAACCCACGATCGTCCACGCCAACCGTCCTCGCATGATGTTCCTTTCATGCCGAAAACAAGGTTCACCCGCGCCCGCCACGCGAACACTGCGCGGTGGGAGCGGAGCAGTGTAGCGGTTATCGGTCCACGCGGGAGAAAGCCATGAAAAACCACCGCGGGAGAAGTCAGACTCGAAGCAGGCGAGTGAAGTGGGCCGCGTATAGTCCAGCTTGGCGCATTGGTTGATATCATCTCCGCAGCGCCCTCCTGTCACAGCAAGTCCCAATCGCCTGCTTCTGGACCCCGAAGGGGTCACGGAACGTAGCCACGGGTGAAGCGCAGCGCAACCCGTGGTCAACGTCCCCGCTTCCACGGGTTGCGCTCCGCCCAGAACGGCGTCGCTCCACCCGTGGCTACGATCCACTGCCCCGGCGGGGCAGAAATGCCAACAGCGCCGGGCGGCGAACATCTCCGATGCCACTATTTCCATTTGGTTGCGGCCATGCGCAACGCCGCCACGCTTCGCGCATTCGGATCTCGTACATTCGACATCTCCCCCACCCCCCTACCCCACATCGATCAGCCCCAGCGTCTCGCCGTAATGCTGAACCAGCACCGTCCGCAGGCGCTCGCGCTGAGGGGCGCTGAGCGCCGGATCCTCCGACACGATCGCCTGCGCATCGCGCTGGGCGAGCTGTAACAGCTCCATGTCCTCGGGGATCTTCGCCACCCGAAGCGGCGGCCGGCCGTGCTGCCTGGTCCCGAAGAACTCCCCCATCCCGCGAATCTGAAAATCCGCCTCGGCGATCTTAAAGCCGTCCCGCGTCGCGGCGATCGCCTTCATGCGCTCCTGCGCTTCGGGCGTCGTCGCCTCGGCGATGTACACGCAAAGACTCTTTCGGCCGTGATCCCCCCGCCCGATCCGCCCGCGAAGCTGGTGAAGCTGCGCCAGCCCGAACCGCTCGGCATGCTCGACCACCATCAGCGTCGCGTTGGGCACATCCACCCCCACCTCGATCACTGTCGTCGCCACCAGCGCATCGATCTCCCCCGCCCGGAACCGCCGCATCACTTCATCGCGCTCGGCCGCCTCCAGCCGCCCATGCACCGCCGCCACGCGCCTGCCCGTGAAATACTTCTCCTCCAGCAGCTTCACGTGCTCAGTCACGTTCCTGCGCGGCGTGGGCGCATCGCCGCCCGTCGGGTCGATCGACGGAACCACCACGTACGCCTGCTCCCCCCCGGCCACACGCTTTGCGATGTACGTGTACACCTTCTCTGAATCTTCCGGGGGAACCACGCGCGTGGCGATCGGCGTCCTTCCCGGAGGCAGCGCCGTGATCGTCGAGATGTCCAGATCCCCGAACACCGTCAACCCCAGCGACCGCGGGATCGGCGTGGCCGTCATCACCAGGTAGTGCGGACTTGACCGACGACCCGCCGCGCCGTCCTCAGCCGAAGCGCCCGGTTCCAGCGCCCGGACCGGATCGCGCGTGGCTTCGAGCGTCTGGTCGCTGTCCGCCTCGCCGTGCCGCCGGATCACCGCCCGCTGGAGCACCCCAAAGCGGTGCTGCTCGTCGATCACCACCACCGCCAGATCCTTGAAGCTCGCCACTTCCGTCAGAAGCGCCTGTGTGGCGATGACGATGTCGATTTCGCCTTTGGCAAGCCGCGCGACCAGTTCCGCCCGCGCCTGCGGGCGCAGGCTTCCGGTCAGCAGCGCCAGCCGCACGTTCGAACCCTCCAGCATCGCCCGGATCGAGCTGTAATGCTGCTCCGCGAGAAGCTCCGTCGGGGCCATCAGCGCCCCTTGCTTGCGGTTGGCCGCCGCGAGAAGCAAGGCGTAGAGCGCCACCACCGTCTTGCCCGCGCCCACATCCCCCTGCACCAGGCGGTTCATCGGCTGGGCCAGGCCGAGGTCGTGGACGATTTCTTTCACCACAGCGTCCTGGGCCTCGGTCAGCTTGAACGGAAACCGCGCCCGGATGTGTTCATCGATCGCATCGCTCCAGCGCAGCGCCGGCGCCTGGAGCATCGACTCATTGAACCGCCGCTTGATCGCCACGCCCAACTGCAGCAGCAGCAGCTCGTTGTAGGCGAGCCTCCGTCTGGCCTGCTTCGGCTGATCCTCATCCTCCGGCAGGTGGGCCATCACGTACGCCCGCTCGAGCGTGGGCATCGCCCGCGCGCGGACGAGCGTTTCCGGCAGCGGATCCACCAGTTGGCCGCGGACCAGCGGCAGCGTCGCCGCCGCGACCCGCTCGATCGCCTGCGAGGGCAGCGCATCCGTCGCCGGATAGATCGGCCGAATGCGCTCCCCGCGCATGGGCGAACCTTCCTCATCCTCGCGCAGCGCCTCCCACTTCGGGTTCACCATCTGAGGATAACCCCCGAACGCCTGCGTCTTGCCCTGCACCCGGATGCGCAGCCCCGGATGAATCTGATGACGCAGAAACGTCGCGTTGAACCACACCAGGTGCAGCCGGTCACGATGGTCCTGAAGCGTCGCCTCGAAGCGCGGCTTGGTCCGACCCGCCACCACCCGGCAACCGACGATCGTGCCCCGCGCCGAGCTGATCGCGTTCATCGGCAGGTCGCCGATCGCCCCCTCCGCGTGCTCATGCTCATAGCGATGCGGCAGGTGACGGACCAGGTCGCTGACCGTCCGGACCCCAAGCTTTTCAAACAGACGCCCGCGCTTCACCCCCACCCCCGCCAATTCCGCGACGGGCGTACTCAGACGAACCTCCATCACAGCCGCATCCGACATGCCCCTATGGTAGCACTGACCGACCCCAGCCTTGGACTTTGGACTTTGGACTTTGGACTTTGCACCCTAAACTTCCCCCATGACCGCCACCACACCCAAACCCTGGGAGCACGCCAAATCCGGCGTAGGCTCCGCGGGCGACCCCCTGGCCGCCCGGTTCGTCGAATCCCTCTCCTACGACCGCCGGCTATACCGCCACGACATCGCCGGTTCCCTCGCCCACGCCCGGATGCTGGCGGCGCAGAAGCTCATCACCACCGATGAACTTTCCGCCATCGAGCGCGGCCTGGGCGCCATCGAATCCGAAATCACCGCCCAGGGCGCCGACTGGCCCGGATGGCGCATCGAGCTTGAAGACGTCCACATGTGCATCGAGGCGGCCTTGATAGAGAAGACCGGCGACCCCGGCCGAAAGCTCCACACCGGCCGAAGCCGCAACGACCAGGTCGCGCTGGACCTCAAGCTCTGGATCGCGGAAGCGAAGGAGCAGCTCAACGACCGCTTCAATGAACTCTTCCGCGCGTTCGTCACCCTGGCCGAACGGGATGGCCGCATCGTCATGCCCTCTTACACCCACCTCCAGCGCGCCCAGCCGATCGTCGTGGGGGGCGAGCTGATGGCCTGGGTGGCGGCGCTCGATCGCGCCCGCCTGCGTGTCGATGCGATGTGTGCGATCAATCGCGGCAACCCCCTGGGCAGCGGCGCGATCGCCGGTTCCTGCCTGCCCCTGGACCGCGCTGGCGCCGCCGACCATCTCACCCTCGGCCCGCCCACCCCCAGCAGTATCGACTCGACCGCCAACCGCGACGCGGCCATCGACTTCACCTACGCCCTGGCGATGATCGCCATGACCCTCTCGCGCTGGGCTGAGCAGTGGATCATCTATAGCACGCAGGAGTTCGGCTTCCTCCAGCTTGACGAGCGCTACACCACCGGCTCGTCCATGATGCCCCAGAAGCGAAACCCCGACATGCTCGAACTCATCCGCGGACGCTGCGGCGGCGTGTACGGCCAGCTCGTCGCGCTGCTGACCATGTGCAAGGGCATCACCATCGGTTACAACCGCGACCTCCAGGAGGATAAACGCTGTCTTTTCGCCGCCTACGACAGCGTCAGCGATTGTCTGGACATGGCCGCCCGCATTGTCGCCACCGCCCGCTTCAGGGAAGACCGCATCCGCGCACGCCTGAGCGAGGGTTTCCTCGACGCCACGGTGCTGGCCGAGTATCTCGTCGTCAAGGGCGTGCCCTTCCGCACCGCCCACCAGGTCGTCGGCCGACTCGTGCGCAAGTGCGAAGCCGACAACCTGCGCGAACTTGCCGAACTTAAACTCCCCGACTTCAACACCGCCTGCCGCGAAAGCGGCCTCGCAGGCGACCCCTGCGCCCAGGACGTCTATGAATGGCTCGGCGCCGACAACGTTGTCAAGCGCTACCAGACCGCCGGCAACGCCGGCCTGAGCGGTTTCCTGACGGAACTGCAAGACTGGAACAAGCGGCTGGTGAAAACGCACGAATGACGAATGCACGAATGCACGAAATGCATCCCTCAAACTCACAACACATAACACACAACACACAACACACCAACTCCTCCGCGATGCTGATCCTCACCGTTCTCCACGGCCCGGACAAGGGCAAGCGCTTCGAGCTGCCGGCCCATGAGCCCCAGCAGATCGGACGCTCCGCCGAGTCGCTGCCGATGACGGATCAGACCATCTCCCGCCGCCACGCCGAACTCACCCCCGACGACGGACGCTGGTTCATCAACGACCTCCACAGCGCCAACGGGACGTTCATCAACGGCAAGCGCATCACCGAGCGCACCCTCCTCAAACCCGGCGACCAGATCCGCGCCGGGAACACCCTCTTCCTATTCGGCGAGGAGGCCGAAGCCGCCATGCGACGCCGCGTGCGCGTCGCCCCGGACCATGAAATTGATGCCGTCGTCGAACACACCGCCAAGGCCAACGATGAATCCATGATCCTCGCGGTGGCCGAGCCTTCGGAGGCGGCCGTCAAGCAGCTTCGGATCATCTACGAGCTGACCACCCTCATCGCCTCGATCGCCGATCGCCAGATGCTCCTCGAACGCATCATGGACCTGATCTTCGAGCACTTCCACGCCGATCGCGGCTTCATGCTCCTTCAGGAATCGCCCAGCGAAAAGCCCGTGCCCGTGATTGTGCGTCACCGTCTGATCCCCAAAGCCGCCGAGGAGCTTCGCATCACCGCCCCGCGCACGATCGTCCAGCACGTCATCGAACACGGTGAGGGCGTCCTCTCCAGCAACGCCATGACCGACCAGCGCTTCGCCGGCGGCGACAGCGTCCAGACCATCGGCGTGCGCTCGGCCATGTGCGTCCCCATGAAGTTCAAGGACCGCATCTACGGTGTCATCTACCTTGACTGCCAGATCGCCAACTACACCTTCACCCCCGACCAGCTCACGCTCCTCACGGCCGTGGGCGTCCACACCGGACTCGCCCTCGCCAACGCCCGACTCTACGCCGAGCAGCTCAAGGCCGAACGCCTCGCCGCCGTCGGCCAGACCGTCGCCTCCCTCTCACACTCGATCAAGAACATCCTTCAGGGACTCCGCGGCGGGGCCGACCTCGTCGAAATGGGCTTCCGCAAGAACAGCGACACCGTCATCCGCAACGGCTGGTCGATCGTTCAGCGAAACCTCGACCGCATTTATGAGCTGTCCATGAACATGCTCGCCTACTCCAAGCAGCGCAAGCCCGAACTCGAGATGGTGCAGCTTCGCCAGGTGCTCGACGAGGTGGTGGCGCTGGTGCAGAAGCAGTACGACCGCAAGGACGTGGCCCTCATCTGCGATTACGAGGCCGACCTCCCACCCGTCCCCATCGACGCCGGAGGCGTACACCAGGCCGTCCTCAACCTCCTCAACAACGCCCTCGATGCCGTCCCTGAAAAAAAGGGCGCCGTCAGCCTGCGCTGCGAATACGACGACAAAGCCCAGACTGTCCGCATCCAGGTCATCGACAACGGTCAGGGCATCTCCTCGGAAAACCGCAAGCGCCTCTTCGAACCCTTCTACTCCACCAAGGGCCAGCGCGGCACCGGGCTGGGACTCGTCGTCACCCGCAAGGTCGTGGCCGAGCACCACGGCCGAATCGACGTCGAAAGCAAGCCCGGCAAGGGCACCACCTTCACCCTCACCCTCCCCACCCACGCCGACGGCCTGAACAACCCCGCCGACACCGACGCTTGAAGTGTTGGCGTGTTGATGCGTTGTGTGTCGGAGTGTCGCGTGTCGTGCATTCGTTGATATCCTCCAGAATCTTGGTTTCGTGGCCAGATTTTCCTGGTACGTACTCGTGGCGGCATCATTCCGGATCGGGGGGCTTTCGACCCCGAAGGGGTCACGGACCGTAGCCACGGGTGGAGCGCAGCGCAACCCGTGGTGAGCGTCCCCCAACGAATATCCGCCCCGAAGGGGCGGCGGAAAGCCACGATACCGCGTCGCGCGCCATCCATGCCGTCGCCCCTTTGGGGCGAAGAACATAAAGAAGCCCCGCGTCCCACGGGTTTCGCTCCGCCCAGAGCGGCGTCGCTTCACCCGTGGCTACAATCCGCTGCCCCTTTGGGGCGGAAGAAAAGATCTCGTCATTGGGAAACCAATACCCAATCAACTCCCCCTGGATTGCGGCCAGGCGCAGCGCGGCCGCGCTATGACATTCGTGCATTCGGGCATTTCTCCTACCCCTCCACCGCCTCAAGCGCCTCTTCAATCGTGAACGCCCCGTCATAAAGCGCCTTGCCCACGATCACCCCCTGCAGCGGCAGCTCGCGCAGCGCCCGCAGGTGCTCCAGCGTCCCCACGCCCCCGGAAGCGACGATCGGCGTGTGCGTGGCCGACGCCATCCGACGCGTCGCCTCCACGTTCGGCCCCGCGAGCGTCCCGTCCGTCGCAATGTCCGTGTAGACGATGGCCGCCACCGGAAGGTCGCTCACCCGCGCGGCGATCTCCTCCGGCGAAGCGTCAAGCTGACGCGCCCACCCGCTCACCGCCACCCGTCCCTGCCGCGCATCGAGCCCCAGCACCAGCCGCCCCCGGTAGGTCGGGTTGCCCATCAGCGACTCAAACCACCCCCAGTTCTCCAGCGCCGCCGTCCCCAGAATCACCCGCTGCACCCCCGCCCGAAGCAGCATGTCGATCGTCCCCTCCGTCCGCACCCCACCGCCCACCTCCACCTTCAGCCCCGTCCTCGCGCAGATCTCCCGGATCACCTCCAGATGCGTCAGCTTCCCCGTCCGCGCCCCCTCCAGGTCCACCACGTGAAGCCACCCCGCCCCCGCCCGCGCAAAAGCCTCGGCCTGCGCCAGCGGATCCAGCTCATACGTCGTCTGACGCTCATAATCGCCCTGCGTCAGACGCACGACCTTGCCGTCACGAAGATCAATCGCGGGAAACAGATGCATCGGACGCGGATTCTAATGAATCCGGCGAAGGGTGCGCGGCCTCTACGTCTACACCTACGACGCCTAAAGCCGGCTGGTCTACGAGGGCGGGTGGGTCGAGTCCTCGATCCCCACCACCCTCGCGCCAGATGCCCCCCGGACTGGCGCGGTATCACGTCACGACGATGCACAGCGCCAATCATCCAGACCCGAATGCAAACCACCCCCGCACGATGCCGGGCAGCGGTGTGCATCACGGTCATCCACCGCGCGCCGCACGCGGCAACTACCCCCTCCAATCTAAACTTGTGCGTTTCGTCTACTGGGAGGAGGATATGGATTGCCAAGAATCGTAGATGATACCCAGGTAGCGATTTCATCAGAACCCATCATTTTTGTGTAGTTGGGGTACTACCTGGGAACCCAGCCTACTTGCTGGTGGCTGCGCCCAAATGTAGAACTTGATGTCCAATTCAGGCATAAGTGGCTCTCTGAATCCGGCAAGTCGATTGAACACGCCGCGTTACGGGCGGGATCGCACGCGATGAAAGGCGGAGGCGACGATGCCAAAGACGAGCATTGCTGCACCTGACGGTTCGGGTACCTGCGTGGTTCCGACGACGATTCGTCCGTCGTCCGACACACCAAGCCCTTCGCTCCACACCTGTCCCCCGGGTAATTCGCCGAGCGGATGGATACCTTGCTCTTCACTCCAAAGAAACGCCTCCGGACCCTGGCCAAAGTTGCCCGTGCCGACCATATAGGTGCCGTCAAAAGAGATCGCGTTCGCACCGAAGCCGAATGGCACCCATCCCTCTGATTCCGTGTAGAACGATCCACCCACGCCTTGGCCGCCGATCAGTCTTCCGTCGCCGGATATTACCGTCGCCCTACTGCTGAAGATGTCACCTGGGCCCGGAAAACCAGGGAAGTCCGGATCCCCCAACCCCACCATTCCCGTCTCCTGTGTCCAGCGAAACGCCTCTGATCTTGTCAGCGATGTTCCGCTGTTGGCCGACGAACTATCTCCCACCACGACCGAACCGTCGTTCGACACTGCCCGCGCCCAACTGAAGTTCGCTCCACCCGGCAGGTCGCCCAGGTCCACCATGCCCGTCTCTTGCGTCCAGCGGAAAGCGTGCGTCTGCGGCGTGCCCGCGCGGCCCACCGCCACCGAACCGTCGAACGAAAGCGCGCTCACTTCCGACAGCAGGCCGTCCAGCAATCGCCCCAGGCGCACCGCGCCTGTCTCTTCCGACCAGATAAATGCTTCCTGAGCCACACCCTGCGTATCCGCCACACGCCCACCGAACACGTTCCCATCGCGCGACATAACGTTCACGGTGAAATTCGGGAATCCTGAGAAGGGCAGCTCAACCAGAGGCCGATACTCAGCGGTGTCGCCGTCGAGCGTGAGCTTCCAGTAACGCGTGTTGTCCGTGCCCAGCGTTTTGACGCCCCACATCACCCTCCCATCCGCCGAGATCCCGTTCGCGCTCGCCAAGATCGATCCCCCCAGATCAATCCCGTACTCATCAATCAAAAGATCCGTCAGGTCGCGCATCCCATTGTCTGCATCCCAGATGAACGCCGCCGGGCCTTCATCGCGCGGGCCAGTCCCCGCGAGCGCCGACACGCCAGCGAACATGGCCGCGCACACCGCCGCACACGCGCTTCGCCAGGTCATGCAAGCTTTGCTCGATGTCATCTCGCGTCTCCTTTCCCTTGCGAAAACCGTGGCGAAGCAATTCTAGGCGCACCCTTAGCCGATCACCTTGCCCCGGAGGTAGGCCGCCAGCACCAGGGCTACCTCCTTTTCCCCTCTGCAGCTATCATACCCCCATGGACCGACGAACCTTCCTTACCGTCACCGGCGCTTCCCTCGCTTCACTGGCCCATGATCGAATCCTCGGCCAACCCCCGCAGCCCGCCTCGGCCGAACCCAACGCCGCGCCGCCCGCCGTCCGTCACTGGGCGTGGGGCAATGGAC
>JBGTFI010000334.1:0-3298 GCA_041747335.1 Phycisphaeraceae bacterium
GTGGGGCGGGCGTCTCGCCCGCCTTCAGGCCGCAGGCCTGAGAGTGCTACAATCGGGGGAATCGGGATTCAGAACGTTTCGCGGCTGCGCCGCGATGGCGGGCGAGACGCCCGCCCCACTGTCCACATGCCCACCCCCATCACTCCTCCCCTCTCTTCAATCGGCAATCTGCAAGCGCCCCCCGCTCACTCCCCTACCTTCTCCGCAAGGAACGCCCCCACCTTGTCGATCCCGATGCGTTCCTGCGCGCAGGTGTCGCGGTGGCGGACGGTGACCGTCTGGTCCTTGAGCGTGTCGCCGTCGATGGTGAAGCAGTAGGGTGCGCCGGCCTCATCCATCCGCGCGTAGCGCTTGCCGATGCTCTGCTTGGCATCGTATTCCACGGCGTACTTGCGGCGAAGCTCGAGGTACAGCTTCTCGCCGACCTCCGGCATCCCGTCCTTGTTGACCAGGGGGAAGATGCCCGCCTTGATCGGCGCCATGGCCGGGTGGAACTTCATGAACACCTTGCTCGGCCGCGATTCATCGGGCGTGTACGCCTCGCACAGCAACACCAGCACCCCGCGCGTCAGCCCGGAGGCCGGCTCGATCACGTGGGGAAGGTAACGCTCGTTGCGTTCCTGGTCGAAGTATTCGAGCTTCGCGCCCGAGTGCTCCTTGTGCTGCGTGAGGTCGAAGTTGCCGCGGTGGGCGATGCCCTCAAGCTCCCCGAAGCCGGGGGCCGTGAAGGGATAGCGGTATTCCACATCGACGCAGGCGTTGGAATAGTGCGCCAGCTCGTCCTTGTCGTGGTCGCGGAAGCGCAGCCCATCGGAGGAAATCCCCAGCGAGCGCCACCACTTCATGCGCTCTTCCTTCCAGAACTCGTACCACTGGCCGCTCTCATCGGGGGGGCAGAACCATTCCATCTCCATCTGCTCGAACTCGCGCGAGCGGAAGATGAAGTTGCGGGGGGTCACTTCGTTGCGGAAGGCCTTGCCGACCTGGGCGATGCCGAAGGGCACCCGCACGCGGGTGGTGTCGACGACATTCTTGTAGTTGAGGAAAATGCCCTGAGCGGTTTCGGGGCGGAGGTAGACCTTGTTCTCATCGGTCTGAGTAAGCCCCGCGTGTGATTCGAACATCAACTTGAACGCTTGCGGTTCACCCAGATCTCCACCGCACAATGGACACGGATCCTGCAATCCCGTCGCGTGCAACTGCTCCGTCGCAAGATAGCGAACGAGCTCCTGAACGTGCGGAGGGGCGTCGGGTTGGCCGTTTACGCGCTGCGCCAGAAAACTCAGTGTCACCTCAGGGTTGCGCACCAGCGCGAGATTCGGGGCAAGTTTTCTGCCTTTGCCCTTGGCCCAATGGAGCAGTCTGGGTGTGTCAATGTGTCCGCTGTGGGGCGTGAACTCCTGGATCAACGAGTCAAACCACTTTGAACTCGTCACCAGAATATCCCAGAGGTGATCGGCGCGCACGAAGTGTCCGCACTTGACGCACTTGCGCATAGGATCGGCGAATCCGGCCGTGTGCCCGCTCGCCTCCCACGTCCTGGGGTTCTGAATGATCGCCGAGTCCAGGCCGACGATCTGCACCGGGTGGCCGTCCGGGCCGAGGGGGGGGCAGAGGACCATCGCCCGCCACCAGGCGTCGCGGATGTTGTTCTTGAGCAGGACGCCCAGCGGGCCGAAGTCCCAGAAGCCGTTAAGCCCGCCGTAGATTTCGCTGGCCGGGTAGACGAACCCGCGGCGCTTGCTGAGCGCGACGATCTCCTCCATGGACTTGGCGGGGGCCGGCGTGGACTGCGGGGCGGTCACTTCCTGGACATCGGTCATGGGTCGGAATCCTCAAAGAACCTCATCAAGATCACCAAACCGGGTATTGTAGGGAATCGGCCAAGCCCTGCCCGAAGTGCGGGGTTCCAAGTTGCACGATGCAGGTTCCCCGACCCCAGACTCCAGACCCCGGACCCCGGACCCCGGACCCAACAAAAAAAGCCCGTCGTCGCGTGTGGCACGACGCCAGGCCGGTGTGGTTGCTTGATTCGATGCCTTACACCCTACTCATCGGTCGGCCACACCCGCCCCTACAGCGCCCCACCCCCCGCCCAGGTTCAATTCGCCCGATACGACTAACGCGCCTACCCGAATCGCCAACCCCGCTGAACGTAGGGTCCGCTCTTGCGGACCACCAGGGCGTAGGGTATGCCCCCGGTGTCCCATAACAGCCCACTATGCTCGGATTTGGTCCGCAATAGCGGACCCTACACCCTGCTCAAAGCCCGCTGGCGTCGCGGCTCTGGTTTTCCTCTTCGGTCTGGGGCACGTGCAGCCCGCACTCCTGCTTGAGGCCCCGGAACCGCGTCGCACGCTCATCGGGATCCTCGCCCGTGATCGGCCGGGTGGAGTGCCAATCCCCGATCGAGACGTACCCCTGCTCGTGCAGCGGGTGGTAGGGCAGGTCGTGGGCTTTGAGGTAGTTGTGGACGTCCTTGCCGCTCCACTCCAGGATCGGGTGGATCTTGTAGATCCCGCGCTTGCCGTCAAGCTCGACTTTCCGGAGGGTCTTACGGAAATCCGTCTGCTGGGCGCGCAGCCCGGCGAACCACGCGGCCGGGGCGAGTTCCTTGAGGGCCCGGACCATGGGTTCGACCTTGCGGATGCGGTCGTACTCGTTCATCCCCTCGACGCCCTGGTTCCAGAGTTCGCCCTTGAGAGCGACCATGCGGGCGGAGCTGAGCTCCGGCTGGTAGATCTTGAGATT
The DNA here is from genome assembly GCA_041747335.1 of Phycisphaeraceae bacterium. GTDB lineage: Bacteria > Planctomycetota > Phycisphaerae > Phycisphaerales > Phycisphaeraceae > JBGTFI01. The sequence continues at coordinate 2,752 of JBGTFI010000334.1, forward strand.
GAGGTTCAGCCGGCGGGTCATCTCGTCGGCGAAGCGGTAGGTCTCGGGGAAGTGGAACCCGGTGTCGATGAAAACGATCGGGATGTCCGGAATCACCCGCGTGACCAGGTGAAGCATGACCGCCGCCTGGGTGCCGAAGCTGGAGGTCATGATGACCCTGCCGGGGAAGCGCCCGGCCGCCCAGCGGATGACCTCCTCGGCGCCGGCCGAAGCGAGTTCCGCGTTGACCGCGTCGAGATTCAGGGCCGCTTCCACGCGCTCGCTCACCGATTTTTCCGCCACTTGAGCCATGACCATCCCGTGTTCCGTTAAACTGGAACTGTATTCTATCCGCCCCGAACCCCGGATTCACCTCCCGCCCAGTCCCTTTGGGATGCCGCGCCTGTCGGTGCGTTACCTACAATAGCGCCATGTCCACCGCGTGCATTGCTTTAGGGTCGAACCTCGGCGACCGGGCAGGCCACCTGGCCCGCGCCCGGGAGGGGCTGGCGCGGCTGCCGGGGACGCGGGTGGCCGCCTTCAGCACCCTGCACGAGACCGAGCCGGT
>JBGTFI010000335.1:0-5645 GCA_041747335.1 Phycisphaeraceae bacterium
GGACCGGGTGGTGGTGCTGGCCAGCGACACCCATGCGCTAAGGGTGCTTGAACGCCAGCTGGGGGGCGCGGGACTGCTGGTGCCCGGCCGTGTCGAGGTGGTCGGCGGCGTCAGGGAGATCGCGAACCTGCTGGGCGGGAGAGGCGGTGTCGGCGACGGGGTGGCCTGAGCGGGGCCACGGGATGTGTGTTTGCGGGAAAACGAACGGGACCGGGTTTTCCGTCGCAAAGGCCGGTGGGGGTTGTGGTTGGGAATGGTTTTCCCATTGGTTTTCCCGGCGAATGGCGCGGACGGACGGACAGACTGGAAAAACGAAAAACGGGTCCTGGGTCACGATCGTCATGGATCGTTACACTCCCCAAGCCATTGACTTTCTGGGTGCTTTGGCTGCGCTCGTTGTGGCTCAAACTCTCTGCGCGTGCGATCGGCCAACCTCACCCGCAGAACGCCGGTCATCGGGGAGGGCCTCGAGGAGGACCACTCGTGTTTCGTGCCAGAAGCGAAAGCCTCTGGAGTCCTTATGAATGAGGGTCTCCAGCACGGCCTTGTGTGTGCGGGAATCTGCGAAAGCCGAATGATCCTCCAACTCATGCCCGCCCAGAACGGTCGAGAGCACGGGCTTGACGCGTCGAATATAGGAATCGAGCCTCTTTTGCCACTTCTCGTCGTCCAGGTCGATCAAGTCCCGGCCTGGTTGCATGAGCATTTTGAAGTAGTCGACACGCTGGTTGAAGTCCTGCTCGGCACGGGAGCTGTCGGGATACTCAGGATGCTCGCTGGGGTGCCATGGCTGAATGTGCGGCAGCCGAAATGGAACAAGCTGCCTGTCAAGCACCGCGATGCGTCGAAGGCGCGGCTTGGATTCTACCAGGGCCTCTTCAAACTCTCGCCACGCCAATGTTGAGAACACCATGACCACGTATTTGCTATCCAACCCCGCCCTGCGAACAATCGCTTCAAGCAGCTGGGTTCCGTTGGTCGCACGATCCATGCCCGTTCCCGCCAGCTCCTTTTCGGGCAGGTAGGGGGGATTGGCGACAAGTAACGTGCAGGCATCCTTCAGCGCGATCTTCGTGTAATCGCCCGAGATCAGTTCAATGTCGGCCGAAGTCACGGGCTCGAACCGCGGAAAATGTCCATTGCCGTGCCGTCGAACCGAGCACTGCAGGTTGTCGGCAGCGCCGAGCACGGTGACAGAGTCCAGATCGGACAGGACGACACGGTGAATGCTTGGGAACAGATACGCGGCGACCGCGGCGAGATAGCCCGTCCCACAACCCACATCAATCACCGAGCGAACCGCTTCTCGCTCCGTCCCAAGAGTCGCGCCCCAGCGTTCGAGCGCTGCCGCCAGAAACTGAGAATCGATCGCGGGTGGAAATGGGATCTGATCACTCATCCAGAACACCCCCACCGGCTCCTGCTGGAGTTGCTCGGGGCGACGAAGCAAGAACTCGATACGCGTCCCGTCTCCGAAGAGCTGATGAATGATGCTCATCTCCACGTGCGGAAGTCTCGTGAAGGTGTCGTCGTTGCCTCGAAAGCGGCGGCGCAGCGCGTAGGTTCCCATCGCCCGGCAATTCTCCAGGAGGAGTACGGGACTCGGGAGCGTGAGTCGCAAGCCGTGGCCCGAACTGTAGGTGACCTGCAGCGAGTTAATCGGTTCGACCACGGCGTGGTGGTCCGGTCCGTACGCCGGCTTGTTCCCCTCGGACGTCGGCTGGCTGAAGGTCATCGTGAGCCCTTCTTGAGGTCGGCGGACAATCATCCTCGGCATGAGCTGCCTGCGGGTGACACGAACCCGCAACTGTTCCAAGGCTTGCCTCTGCTCATGACTCCCCGAGCGTTGCGCGCAGCGGTTGAGAATGTTTCCAATAGCCTCAAGTACCCTCGGATGACGCACCCGGCACCGGATGGCAGCCTCTGCCAGGTAGCCGTAAAACTCGGGTGGCAAGCCAAGGTGCTCCAATTGGGTCAGAGTCTGAACGAGAAGGCCCTGAAGCTTCACCGCCTGGTCGCCGGGCTCGATCCAGCCTTGCGAAACTCCCAGGTCCAGGAGTGTCATGAACCGTGCGGGAGGCATGCTGGCGAAGTTGCAGTCCTCCGCCTGATTCCCGCCTTGAGACGCGACCTTAAGGTCCTCTTCGAGCGGTTCGTGCGGTCTTTCGGAGAATGCCAATTTGACGATGTCGGTGAGCCTGGACTCGGGAAGCTCCGCGGCGAGAAACGGTAAGTGAATGCGCTCCGGCAGATCGGCAGGACAGAATCCTTGTGCGCGGCACATCGCGATCGCTTCACCCAGACCGTCGGGGTATTCTTCCGGGCAGGACGGCGCCTCAACGCTGTTCCAGAGGCACCCACGAACCAGCTCGGTCAGAAGGGAGTGATTCTGGTCATCCACGGATCGAATCCGACCTACCAAGCTCCGGCTTTCGAAAAGCAGATTGATCAGATTGATGACGTTGATATAGCGGGGAAGCGGTACGGCCCGGCACTGGTAATCGACGTCGCCCCGGTACTGAGCCTGCTGAAGCCGGAATTGGCGCATCAGCCCGTCTTCCGCGTTTCGCTTCTCACCGGCGGCCTCGGCCTGGTAGTCGTCCAGTCGCCAATGATAGAACAGGCGCGTGACGTTGTTGTGCCCTGCGGCCTTGGCCTTGGCATCGATGTGGAGCACCGAGCTAAGCTCAATCCGCCGCGTTTGAGGGTCGTATCGGTTGATGGCGGCACTCAGTATCCGATCTCGCCGAACCTGAATCCCAAGCACGTGGCCCAACGCGGTTGCCAGCATCGCCAGACCATGGGACGCCCCCCGCAGGGCGCAGGTGGGCGACAGGTCCAATTGCAGCGCCGACGTCGCCCGGTCTCTCAGTGCCAGCGCGGCAAATCCCGGCAGCGGCACGATCGTCCGAAGCGCATCCGAAACCCGGTCGAGTTGCTGGCGGTAAGCCGCGTCTTGGCCCGGCAAGGTGGGGCTAGGTTGCAACCGAAGCGGCTCTCCTTCCACGGACGACAGACGCAACTCATGGAGCGTACCCTGTGTTTGGTCCTCCGTCGAGACGACAACGGCCGTGGTCAAGGGTTCGGGTTTCATAACGATGCTTTCGATCGGCGTTGCTCACATGAGGATCTGAATCGTCAGCACGAGGCCACTACGAGTCCCCTCGACACGAAGCAGTGGTGCCGTTTGCGCGGTGTCCGCCTCAGTCGCGGCCGCCGCTCGGAGGTGAAGCGTGGGCGGAATGGGAGCGGCCAGAAACAGTCCCGTCTTCGCGAGAACGGAGATGGGCCCCACACCCGGGGCCCGCACTTTCAGTTTACCCCACACATACCCCTGCCAGCGCAGGGTCAGGACAGCCTCGCGCAGGATGTCGACCTCAACCTCGTAGATCACCATTTCGGTCCAACTGGTCCACGAGCCTACGAACGACTGGTGAAGCTCCTCGCTGTGAATCTCGGGCGGCTGCCGATCCTCGACCTTCATCGAGATCATCACCTCGCGCACCCGAGCGGTGAAGCTCGCGGCCATCGCATCTACCTGGTCTATCGGCGGCTGTGATGGTAGGTCCGCCAACCAGTAGGATTCGTCCCCCTCGGCGAAGACTCGCATGACAAGCTGGTCAAACAGCTCCGGGTCATGGGCAAGGCGCAGCAGATGCCCCCGGGTAAGGCGCCCTTCGTCTGCCGCCTTCTGCAAACCCTTGGCCAAGGCCGCCGCAAACTGTTCTTCCCCCCAATCGGTCGAGGTCCGGAAGGTCAGTCGACCCCGGTTCGACTCCAGAGCACGCAGCAAAGCCAGATGAGCCTGAGGGCTATGGACGATCAGATCCCGGAGTTCCGCGCAATCCTGCGCGAACCGCTCCGGAGCATCCGTTGGAAAGGTGAATCGCTCACTCATGACGTATCAGCCTCAAGCCTGAAGCGGAAAAAGCGTTCGTAGGAATCGTACACATCGGGATGATCACGGTGGATCACTTGCGCGATATGCATCCTGGCCTGGCGTCGCCACGCGTAGACGGTGGCCTGCGCGACGCCGTGCTTCTGCATGACTTCCCCGACGGTTCTCGGTCGCGACGGCGCCAGGATCAGCTCGGTCATGTCATCGTCCACAGCACACAGCGCGTCGCGGTGCAACTCGCCAAGCGACGCGATCGCCTGGCGCAGCAGTTCTTGAAACTCGTTGTCCTCAAGGGCCTCATAGATCCGAACCTCAGCGCGATCATCCACGACTTCAAATTCAAGGGGCCGCGTTTGAATGCCGCTCTTTCGGCGCCTCCCTGCTTCGCGCACCAGATTCCGAGCGATCATGAAGATCCAGCTGCGCGCCTGCGCATCGGTCTGAAGCGCCTTGTAGGGTCGGCTGACGTCCAACACGCGCAGGAGTGTCTCTTGCATGATTACTTCCACGTCTTCAGGGGTAGCCCCGGGAACCTGACTCCTGATGAAAGCCGCCAAGCGCTTGGCGAAGACGTCATGCAGGCGGATCCCGGCGCGGGGATCCTGTTGGCGCGCTCGTATAATTAGGTCACGTAGACCCAGATCCTGGTCGTCCAGACTGTCGGAGTCGGGTGTCCGCATCCGTCCGCCTCCGGACGCCGCGCGCCCGCGCGTCGTGCAACGCATGAAGTAGGCACCAGTATCATATCAAGAGGAAAACAGCGCTCAAGACGCGATTCAGATCGCCAGGCGGCTGGGTAGTCGCGCATTGCGGCCGTGGTTGGTTCCCGTGCCCCCCGTCCCGAAAGGTCACGTTTCTTCCGTCGTTCCCTTGGCCGCGGAGGTCCCTTCGGGTCCATGATCCCCCCGGGGGAGGCATCTCCCAAACCTCCCGAGTCCTGTTTCGATAGGCCGCCTGCTCAGTCCAGGGCGATCGCATCTAAACCTGCCGGGTCAGCACCTTCAGGAGGTAGTCGTGGTCCCAGCCGCAGCGTAGGCGTTTGGTCTGGAGGCCGACCTTGAGGCCCTTCTCGGCCTGGAGCAGAGCCTGGCTGAGGCGGCGCATGCGGCTGAGGTTCTCGGCGGCGTGTCCCTTGCGGATACGGCTGTCGTCTTCGCGGTACGCCACGTCCAGCCGCCAGTGAAGCTGATTCTCGATGCCCCAGTGGCCGCGCACCGCCTCGAGCATCCGCGCCGCGTCCCTGCCGTCGAGTGAACTGATGAAGTAGCGTCGCTGCGTCGAGCGCTCGCCCGTACCCACCACCTCGCGCGTGCTCTCGACGCACACCACGCTGCGCAGCCCCGGCCAGTCGTGATGACGCTTGAAGTAGTCGATGTCCCAGGTGGTCCAGATCTCGCGCTTCTCGACGCGCCCGTGGTCCTTCTCAATCGTCTCGTGGTGCGCGTACGCCATGTCCTCGAAGCGATGCGCGATCGCCTCGTCGTACAGCAGCTTCGCGTCCTCGTGCAGGGTCTTGTGGTTGTCCTTGACCTGAAGCACGTAGTCGCCGCCCTGCTCGATGATCTGCCCGGCGATCTTCTTCTGGCAGCCAATCGCGTCGATCGTTACCACGGCGCCGTGGAGGTCCAGCAGCCTCAGGAGCTGCGGAATCGCCGTGATTTCATTGCTCTTGGCGTCCGTGGCGAGCTGGCCGAGCACCAGCTGGTTCGCCGAAGACCAGGCGCTGACCATGTGGATCGCCGCTTTC
>JBGTFI010000336.1:0-5040 GCA_041747335.1 Phycisphaeraceae bacterium
CCGCCCGCATCACGGCCCTGCCGCATGAGGAGGGGGATGAGGTGCGGGGAGGACCCCCGGAAGAGGCTTCGGTGCTGGTGCGGTTGGACGATTCGGACCTTCGGGCGGCCCTGCAATCGACCGAGGCCAGACGGGCGGCGCAGGCGGCCCAGATCGAAGTCGCCCGGGCCAGGCTCGAGAGCGAACAGGCCCGCCTGGTGGGGGTTCGATCTTCGCTGGCCGAGGCCGAGCGAGATCTCGCCCGCCAGCGGGCGCTGCTGAGTTCCAAGGATGTGGCCCAGTCGGTCGTGGATGCCCAGCAGCGCGCGGTGGATGAGCTTCTGGCCCAGCTTGACGCCTCGCTGCACTCGCTCAAGGGCGATGAACTGAACATCGAGGTGATGCGACACAACCTCGATGCCGCCGATGCGGACATCCGACGGGCGCGCGAGGACCTCGAATACACGACGATCCGTTCACCGATCACCGGAACGATCACCCGCATCAACGTCAAGGAAGGCGAACTGGTGGTGACGGGGACGATGAACAATGCCGGGACCGTGCTCATGGAAGTCGCGGATCTGGAGAAAATGCTCTTCGTCGCCCAGGTCGATGAGGCGGACATCGGGCGGGTGGAAGTCGGGCAGGAGGCGAAGGTGGCGCTCCAGGCCTACCCGGATGACGTGTTCAACGGGGTGGTCGAGTCGATCGCCCTGCGCCACGACCTGGCGACCAACGGATCTAAATACTTTAAGGTCAAAATTGCCCTGGACATCGGCGGACGCAGGATCTACTCCGGGTTGACGGGCGACTCCCAGATCGCCGTTAAGCGCTACGAGCAGGTTCTGAAGCTGCCCACCCAGGCCGTCCTGGGGCGGGAGGTGGACAACCTGCCCCTGGCGGTGCGGGAGAACAACCCCAACGTCGATCCGGCGAAGACCTACGCGGCGGTGGTCTTCCGCGTCGTCGACGGGAAGGCGGTCGTCACCCCGGTGACCATCGGCCCCAGCGACACGCGCGACACCGCCATCCTCGATGGGCTGTCGGAAGATGACCGTGTCATCATCGGTCCGTACAAGGTGCTTGAAAGCCTCCAGCACGATCAGAAGGTCATCGACGAACGCGAAGCTGCCACCCCGGACCAGAGCAAAGGGACAACACCGGGCGAAGTTTCAGCAGCTTCGCCGTAAGCCTTGGGATGTAAAGCATTTAGGGGATGCGCGGCGTCGGGCGTCGGTGGTGGCCGCGCGGGTTTACCCCTGGATCGAGGTGACCTTCACCTTCAGGAAGTCCTGACGGTGGCTGCGGTGGCGGCGGTAGGTCTTGCGGCGTTTGAACTTGATGATTTCCACGCGCTTGGTGCGGCCTTCTTCGAGGATGTCCGCGGTGACTTTCGCCCCTTCGAGGATCGGGGCGCCGATCCTGGCCTGCCCGTCTCCGCCGCCGACCATCAGGACGCGGTCAAAGGTGACGGTCGCGGCCTCAGCCGGGAGGTCGCGGGTGGCGACCTTGATCACGTCGCCCTCGGAAACCTTGATCTGCGTCCCGCTGTCCTCAATGATCGCGTACATGGCCTGGCCTCTTAGTGGGGTAAAGCCCAACATGATAGCAGCCCCCGGAAACGGCTGCAAACCCGCGATTCGGACGGCGGGGACGGCGGGGGGGGCGGGGGGGCCTTTTCCGCGTCACCCCTCGAACGGGAAATGGTCGTCGAGGGTGGCGTTGGAGAGTTCGACGAGGAAGGGGGCGATGCGCTCCACGAAGCACGCCACCAGCCGACTGCCCTTTTCGGCCGTGGCCGCGTGGGGATTCCCCGCGCCGGTGTGGGTGGTCAGGAGGTGCCAGGGGCGGGTGAGGGAGACCCACCCTTCCCGCAGCGCCTTCAGACGCATGGGGCGCTTCTCTCCGGCGTCCGCCAGAAGCGATCCGTCCTCGTGGCGCCCCACAAGGTCCGGCCGGTAGGCGAGCATGATGGAGGTTTCCCATTCCCCGGCGTGGTCTTCGGGTTGCTCGCAGATGGTTTTCGCCTCGTCCGCGATCGTCTGATACCAGTTGCAGAGGAAGAGCTGCGCGGGCGTCTTTCCGTACAGCTCGCGCAGGACGGGTTTGAAGTCGTTCCCGCCGTGGCTGTTGAGGAGCACGATCTTCCGCAGCCCGTGATTGACCAGCGAATCGACCAGGTCCGTGATGACGATCGCCAGCGTCGAAGGGTTGAGGTTGAGCGCCAGGGGACAGCGCCTCATGTTTGTTTCGGTGCCGTAGGGGATCGTCGGCAGGCACAGCACTTTCGCTCCCCCCCGGTAGGCCGCTTCGCACACCTTGTCGGCCAGCAGGTCGGCCTCGTAGTTGTCCGTGCCGTACGGCAGGTGAAGGTTGTGCGGTTCGGTCGCGCCGAAGGGGAGCACGGCGACTTCGTACCGCTGCGACCGGACGTGGGCGTAGTTCAGTTCGGCCAGTCGCCAGGGATGGGCGGGAAGTGTGGGCATGGGGTTGGTCTCGATGGTTCAGCCGCCGACGCCGATCGCGGCGAACTCGCGTTGGATCCGCTCCAGCCCGGCCTTGATGAGAAGAATGTCCGCGCCGTGGAAGAGAATGCGCGCGCCCATGTCGAGCATCTTCTTCGCGTGCTCGGCGCTGAAGGTGACCGACGCCAGGTGCTTGCCGGCGTTGCGCGCCCCCGCGGCCACCGTCTCGAACGCCTTCTGGATCGTGGGATGATCCATCTGCGCGGGGATGCCGGTGAGCACCGACAGGTCTCCAGGCCCGAGCATCAGGGCGTCGATGCCCTCGACGGCGGCGATCTCTTCAGCGCGCTCGATCGCCTCGGGCTCCTCGAGCTGGATGATGATGAAGGTCTCTTCGTTCGCCCGGCGGACGTACTGGGCCTGGGGGACCAGGCAATACTGGGCATCGGGATTGGAGGCATCGCACCCGCGCCGGCCCTGGGGAGCAAACTTCACCGCTTCGACGACCTGCCGGGCTTCCTCCGCCGAGGCGCAGCGCGGGTACATGATGCCTTGCGCCCCGGCCTCGAGCATGCGCTGCAGGCGCGTGAACTCCCCGCGCGCCGGGCGGGCGATGATGTCCGCCCCCCCCACGCGGGCGGCGCGCATCATGGTCGCGGCCGTCTCAAGGCTGTAGGTGTGGTGCTCCATGTCCATCCAGATCAGGTCATACCCCATCAGGCTGGCCAGCTCGAAGAGCGCCGCGTCCATCAGGTGAAGCGTGGTGCCCAGGACGGGCTGATTCTTCGCGAGTTTGGCTTTGACTCTGCTGGTTCGCATGGTCGGCTTTCGTTGAGAAGAGCTTGGAATAAGAGTTTACTCAGGCACTCATCGCGCCGGCCATCACCTCACGGAGCCTGAAGTGGAATTTGCCGAGGTTGCCGCCGTAATTGCCGGCGCTGATCGCGACGATGCCCGCGCCCGCCGCTGCTTCGATTCCCGCGCGCATGGCCGCGGCGATGGCGCGATCCGACAGGCCGTTGATGACGATCTCGTAGACGCAGCGCGCCCCGTTGCGCAGCTTCGTCGCTGCCTTGTCGCGCAGCGTCGGGCAGTATTCATCGTTCGTCGAGGCGAAAAGGGCCTTGTACCGCGAACCGACCTTCGATCCGCTGCGCACGATGCCCCCCGGAAAGGGGGTGATGACCTCCGGCAGGGGCGAGATCGCCTCGACCGCCCGCCACGCCGCCTCGAGTGCTTCACGCTGCGACCTGCCGCAGATCAGCAGATTCCCTCCGCCGATCGCCTTGACCGCGCCGATGGATTCCTCGACGAGGAACTCGCCGTCCATCACCGGGATGCGCCAGTATCGCCGCGCCCTGCCCGTGTTGTCATCGTGAAGCACTTTGCTCTTTTGATGCCCGTCGCCGAAGAAGCGCAGCTTTCCGCCCAATTCCAGCCGGGCCGCGTCTTCGGACGGCCGCGCCCCCGGCAGGCCGTCGTACACTGCCGTGGTGGGACATGTCATGAGGCACTGCCCGACGCGGTTGGGCATGGCCTTGGCGAGCGCCTTGGCGCTGAACGCGAAAAAGAGCAGCGCCGCGGCCGGCCGGCCGTCGGGGCTTTCCTCCTCGGGTAATCGCCGTTCGATGCCCGCCTCGGCGTCGCACCCGATGACGGAAGTGCCGTACCCGGTGACTTCGCGCGCAGCGCACTCCAGCCAGTTCTCATCGGAAGCGGTGACGATGAGCCTGGCCGCCCACATGCGGAAAGCCTCGGCGAAGGTGTCTTCCAGGATCGTTCCGCGCAGCTCCATCGGGCGGGGATTGTACCGTGGAGACTCGATGAGGCGGACCCTGCGTTCGGGTGGCTGGGGCAGAGGCTTTGCGCCGCCCCAGCGCCCAGGCGTGCTGGGGCGGCGCTCGAAGATTCGCTCTGCCCCAGCCACCCGATCCGTCGGGCCGGATACAATGCCGACTGAAAGCAAGATGAAAGGAAGACACATGGCCAGAGAGAAGAAGCAGGTCTACACCGAAGAGCAGATTCGCCGAAAACTCGGCGAGGAGCTGCCCAGCTGGGAGTACCGCGACGGCTGGATCCGCCGGGAGTACAAGACCGGCGGTTGGCCTCATACGCTGATGGTGGTGAACGCCATCGGCTACATCGCGGAGGCGGCGTTCCATCACCCCGATCTTTCCGTGTCGTGGGCGCAGGTCCACGTCAAGCTCATGACGCACTCGGAAAAGGGCGTGACCGACAACGACTTCGAGCTTGCCCGCCGCATCGAGGACCACCTCACCTGGCTTCCGGCCGAAGGCGACTCGCTGGAGGGGTACGAGACCGGCATGAAGAAGAAGTGGACGAGGTAGTGGGGGGGTGGGATTGCCAATTGCCGAGTGCCAATTGCCGAATGAAGGCCAGAGTTCGGACGTCGGAAGTGCATCACTGATTCATCACAATCACTCGGCAATCGGCAATCGGCACTTCCCTTGACCTCCTCCCTCCCCCATCTCGCGCTCGTTACCGGCACGCTCGCCGAACCGGCGGCGCGGCGCGTGGCGGAGCAACTGTGCGCCGAGGGGCTGGCCGAGGCCACCGTGGTGGTGCTGAACATCCA
>JBGTFI010000337.1:0-3007 GCA_041747335.1 Phycisphaeraceae bacterium
GTTTGCGAGGGCGTCGGCCAGCTCCCGCGCAGTAGCGAACCGGTCGGCGGGGAGACGCTCGACCGCCTTCGCCACCGCCGCCGCAACGTTCGGAGGCACCGATATCCTGTCCCGGGTCACCGGCTGGGCATCTTCGGTGACGATCTTCATGATGATCGCCTGAGCCGAGTTTCCCAGGTGAGGCGGTTCCCCGGTCAGCATTTCGTAGAGGACCGCTCCGAGGGAATAGACATCCGAGCGCGCCGAGATTTCCTTCTCCGCCGTGGCCTGCTCCGGACTCATGTAGTGGGGCGTTCCGAGCGAGAGCCCAGTTTCGGTCATCCGTCCACCGGCTGCGGCGCTCACGGCAAGGGCGATCCCGAAGTCCGCCACCATCGGACGTCCGTCGTGAAGGAGGATGTTTTCCGGCTTGATGTCGCGGTGGATGACCCCGTGCCGGTGGGCATAGTCCAGCGCGTCGGCCACCTCCGTCGCGACGCGCACGGCGTCGTCGATCCCGAGCTGGGTGTCGCGGTTCAACCGACTCCGGAGCGTTTCGCCCTCGATGTACGGCATCACGTAGTACAGGAATCCGCCCGCGGCTCCAGAATCGAAGAGCGGCAGGATGTGGGGATGCTGCAACTGCGCGGTGGTCTTGATCTCCTGGATGAACCGGTCCGCCCCGAGAACGGCGGCGAGCTCCGGGCGGAGGACCTTGAGCGCGACCCGGCGGTCGTGCTTGACGTCGTGTGCGAGGTAGACGGTCGCCATCCCACCGGCCCCCAGCTCGCGCTCGACCAGGTAGCGTTCGGCCACCGCCGCTTTGAGCCGCTCCAGGGCATCGCTCATCGGGGACTCCTGGTTCCCGAACCGTTCTGACAACGACGTCGAACACCGGCCATAGGCGTAGCTATCCGGAAGCACCGCATGGAGTGGGGGTCAACGCGCCAATGTAGAGGACCCGTCGCCGAGACGACAGGCAGCTCTTACCCGGCAGGAATTCCTGTTCGTCCACGGTGATCCCGTTCCAGGAGAACGGCTGGAGAGGCTCTTTGATCCATGGAAGCCCCGGGATCGCCGGAGCGGCTCAGACTCCGACCCCAACGGAAACCCTGGCCTGGGACTCTACATCGCGGAACGAATCGTTTCCCCGCGGCGAGCGCGCCGGGGGAGGCGCTCGAGACTCATGGCCGCGTCTCCCGTCGTCTCATCAGCGCAGGCCAGTTCTGCACCAGGGTGAATCCTGCGCTACCACCGACGGCCAGGGCAAGTACGATGCCTTGCCCATCCGGGAGCATCTCGAACGCCATGAACTCCGATGCATTCCGCAACAGCTCGTTCTCGAACGCCACGGTCGCTGCGCCTGGAGCGCCATCCGGACCGATCGGCACCGCCATGACCCGGCGGTCTGTTGTTGTGTAGAACAGCTCCCGCGAGTCACCTCGCCAGCGTGGGCTCGACCCTTCGCCCGCCGACACACGGATGGCCGGCCCCGGGCCCGGGAACCTCCTGATGTACACTTGGGACTCGTCGTTCACCATCGCGGTGTGCGAGATGAACCGACCGTCCGGCGAAAAGCGCGCTGCCCCGACGTCACGCGCTTCGACGACCAGTGCAGTGAAGGCCCCGTCGCGCGTATCTCGAAGCCAGATCTCCTGGTGCGGAGAGCCTTCCCCCGGCAGGACGCCGAGCAGGAGCCAACGCCCATCGCCTGACCAGTCGCTGACGATCGCGATGCGTTCCGAATCAAGGTCCGGCAGCCACCGCTCATTCCACACCTCACCGTGCAGGCCGAAGAGCAGGGTATTCTCGGCGCGCAGCAGGTCGGAGAGGACGATGGTCGTGTCCCCCGCGCCCCAGATCGGCGGCAGGCCAGAGACCGTTGTGCCGCCTGGCGGGGTGGGCATCGTCGTCGTGGTCCTGGTCGCGAGGTCGAACAGGGCGATCCCGAACCCGGCGAGCACCAGCCGGTCGCCACGGCGCGATGGCCGCAACGTCCACAGAGAACCCGCCATCGGGACCGTGTCGATGGCCGTCACGCCGCGCCGCCCAAGAACAACAAGGTTGCGAACTGATTCACCCGGCCCGGCGACCACCAGCGATCCCGTCGCTGAGGCGGTGAGGGTCGTGAACCCGCCCGGGGTCTGGACCGCGTCGAGAATACGGGCCGGATCGCCCACCAGCTGTCGGCGGGACACATCGATCCGCTGCACCAGCACACCTTCCCGCGACGGTGAGATGAGGAAGTCGGGGAGTGCCAGGACCGCCCGGGCCCCGAACGAGGACGTGAGCACCGACACCGTGTCCTCGCCCGAGACGCCCAGCGTCGTGCGCAACGCGCCGGTGAGGATGAAATGACGACCATCGCCCAGGAAGAAGGGACGGCCACCCACGGGCTCGGACGCCAGGCGCAACCGCATGTCCGTGCACTCCCCGCCGTCGGCTGGGACGCGCCATGGCGAGGCATTGATCAGCGGCGCGTAGATGATTTCCCCGGTGCTGCTCCACGAACCGCCGATGGCGCCTGGCGCGGCGCAAAGGCTCCGCACGGCGCCGCTGGTGATCTCCACGCGTTTCAGCTGCCCCTGCGCAAAAAAACCCAGCGACTGTCCATCGGGCGACCAGAACGGGAAGCGCGCTCCCTCGGTCCCGAGCAGGCGCCGCGTGGCAAGGTCATCCATCCCACGCAGCGCGAGATACCCCGCGGCTTCGGGCGATGGCAGCACGACGACGGCAAGGGTTCGGCCGTCCGGCGACAGCGCGATGCCGTCGCCTCGGCGTAGCCATCTTTCATCAGCCGGCGGCATCAGAGACGACATCGCAATCTCGTCCGTAATGCCACTCGCACGGCCCTCACGCTCGCTCCAGGCGCCGAAGGCAGCGATCACTGAGGCAAGGATGGCGAGCGCCAGGGCCGGGACCGCCACCCTCGTGCGCCAATCGCGCCCGGAGGCGGCGGGACCCTCCCCATGAGTCCCTGCGCGGCGGTACCCCGGGTCGCCCAGCGCCTCGGCGAACGCCTTGGCGC
>JBGTFI010000338.1:0-6375 GCA_041747335.1 Phycisphaeraceae bacterium
TTCCCCCCCCACCAGCGCCCGGAGCGTCTCATGCACCAGCGGAACAAACAGCGGCTTGAGCGGAAGGTTCCCCCACGACGGATCCAGCGCCGTCCCCAGCAGCACCAACTGACCCTCCCCCACCGAACCGACCACCATCACCGCCTCACCCGGCGCGGCGTTCAGCCAAATCGAACTCGCCCCTTGCACGCCCACCGGCTGATCTTCCGATCCCACGCCGGCCCCCGGTGCGGTTTCCATATCGCCCCTGAGCGTGATCGGAAACCGCCGCAGCACCCGCACCGGCCGGATCAGCGCCTCCCAGTCCGCCGCCAGCAGACCCAGCGCCTGCGGCGCCGCGGCGTTCCACGCCCCCGCCAATGCCCAACCCTCCTCGTCCGCCTTTTCCAACGCCTCGATCCCTACCTCCCACGGCAGGCCGAACACTGTTCCCATCGTCCTGCCCCACGCCGCCGGGAGGTCCAGGTCCGGCGGAATGATCCACACCACGCCCCCACGATCGGTCACCCCGCGAAGCGCCGCCCAACCGGCCTCCTCCAGCAAATCAGGCCGAAGCACGAGCACCGCGTCCGTTTCCTCCACCTGGCCCGCGGTCAACGCTCCGGCAGCGGCCTCCCGAAGGTCAATCACGCTCTCAGCCCCCGCCGGCTGAAGCGCCATCGTCAACCACTGCCTGGGAAGCAGCGACACATCATCCCCGAACCGCTGGTACGTCAGATCATCCACCAGCACCACCCGAAGACGCTGACGAACCTCCGCCACCGCGAAGGCGGTGTTGTCCGCCTCGATCGCGTCCGATCCCGTCTGCAAAGGCGAAAGCGTCAACCGCAGCGGCAACACGCCGCCTGTCTGCGCCGTCGCGGGCAGGCGAAGCTCCAGGTTCACCACCGCCGTGGTCTGACCCGCCGACCAGCGCACCTCGCGCTCCACCGTGGCGAGCGGTCCGGCGCCGGCCTCCAGCGAAAGCGCCGAAAGCGCCACCGTTGACGACGCGGCGGCGCTTTCCGAGACGAACCGCCTCAAAGTCGCCTCCACCGGGATCGAAACCCCCGGCGAGAACGGATCCGCAAGCACAAGCTGCCGACGCGGCGCGAACGATGCCACCTGAACGTTCCCCGATTCCGCCATCGGCCGAAGAATCGCAAGCGATGCCCGCTGACCAAGCTGACGAATCGCCGCCGATGCCGGCTGATCGACCGCCAGTGAACTCGGTGACCACGGCGAGAGCACAATGACCATCACACGGTCGGCCGGAAGATTGCGTTCGATGAGCGACCCCGCCACCGACTCAAGCGCCGCCGCCACCTCCCCCCGCGTGTAGCGGGGACGATGCTCACGCAGTTCACGCAAAACCGCCTCGCGGCTGGGCTCGCCCTGAACAAACCGCCCCTCATGCGGCCGCGCCGCCCACCACACCGCCGCGCGATCCGCAGGACCAAGCTGCTCCACGATCTTCACCGCCGCGGATCGAAGCTCCTCGAAGCGCTGCGCCTCGCCCAGCGGCGTCGCCTGACTCGAAAGCCCATCATCGATCACCAGCACCACCATCCGCCCCCCCGAATCGGCCGCCGCCAACGCCCCGGCCGACCGCAGATTCACCAGCGGCCCCGCCAGCGCCAGCCCCAGCACCGCCAGAATCAGACACCGCATCAAAAGCAGCAACCACTGCTCAAGCTGAAGCCGCGTCCGCTGCTTGCGATACGCCTCGAGCACGAAACGCATCGCGCCCCACATCTGCGGCCGCCGGCGCATCCGCGTGAGCAGATGAATCGCCACCGGAACCGATACCGCCGCCATCCCCGCGGCCGCCAGGGCCGGAGTCGTCAAGAGCGGAGCAACCTGGGCTAGTGAAGTCATGAACAGTGTTGGAATCCTGGACTCAGGCTCACAGTGGGGCGGGCGTCTCGCCCGCCATCAGGCCAAAGGCCTGACCCGACGACCATCCTGCATCGGAATCGAACAACCGCGGCGAACCATGCGCGGCTGCGCCGCGTTGGCGGGCGAGACGCCCGCCCCACTAATCCGTGCATTCCCCTCAATGCTGCCTCCCCCTGCGACTGATCGCCCCGGCACGCTCAGCCAGGAAGTAGCTCAGCGACGCGTTGAGCGACTGCGATGAATCCAGCAACAGGTAATCGAACTGAAACCGCCGAGCGATCTCCTGCACCGTGTCCAGGTGCTTGCGCAGCGCCGCCAGATAACCCGACCGCAGCGCCGCCGGATCCAATCCCAGCTTTCCCTCGGCCTCCAGCCCGATGAACTCGCTGGGCGATCGGAACGGGAACGTCAGCTCCTCATGGTCCAGCACCTGAAGGATGATCACATCGTGGCGGCTGTGGTACAGCTTCGCCAGCCCGCGCTCGAGCGCCCCCGGCTCATCGAACAGATCGCTGATGAGCACCAAGAGGCTCCGGCGGTTGAGCTTCGCCACCATCCGGTCCATCAGGAGCGCGAGATCCGTCCTCCGACCGGATTGATCGGCAGAGAGAATCCCCCGCGGCCCCGGCTGACCCTTGAGCAGCGGCTCGGCCCCCAGCGATTCCACGATCGCCCGCCACTGACCCATCGCGTTGGAAAGCCGCGTCGTCTGCCTGGCCGCTTCCGCGAAGAGCATCAGCGCCACCCGGTCGTTCTGCTTGAGCGCCAGATAAGCGATCGCCACCGCCAGCGACGCCGCATGATCAAACTTCCGCCAGTATCGCCCGCGACCCGCGCCGCCCCGGCCGCGCTCGCCCCCCGAAAGATCCGATCCGTACGCCATCGAACCCGAGGCATCGACCATGATCATCAGGTCCAGGTTCGTCTCCTTCTGGTACTGCTTGAGATACAGCTTGTCCGTCCGCCCGAACACCTTCCAGTCCAGGTGGCGCAGGTCATCCCCCGGCGCATACTGCCGATGCTGCGCGAACTCCACCGAAAACCCCTGAAACGGCGAACGGTGCATCCCGATCATCAGCCCCTCGACGATCATCCGCGCGCGCATCTCCAGCGGCGCGATGGCCGCGAGCGTGTGCGGATCAAGATAGGATTGAGCGGTGGGCATGGGGGAAGGGTTGGGGATTAGGGATTTGGGGGTGGGGGTAATCGCGTGCGGTCTGACAATGCGGTGAACGTTCGCGGCATGGAAATGAACATTTCGTGCATTCGTGCATTCTTCCCTATCCCCCAATCCCTGACCCCTTCCTCTCCCTACCTCATCACCCGGTCCATCTGCATCTGCGTACGCTCGTCCGTCTGGTCGGGCTTGATCGCCCCCAGCAGCTTGTCGATCAGCTCGTCCGTCGTCACGTTGTCGGCCTCGGCGTTGAAGTTCGTGATCAGCCGGTGACGCAGCACCGGATGCGCTACCGCCTGGATGTCGGCGGGCGTCACGTGCGTGCGGCCGTCCAGCACCGCACGCGCTTTCCCACCCAGCACCAGGTACTGGCTCGCCCGCGGACCCGCCCCCCAGTTCAGGTAATCCCGGATGAAGTCCGGGCGATGGTCCTTCTCTCCGCGCTCCGGCCGACGCGTCGCGCGCACAAGGCGCAGCACGTACTTCGCCACGTGGTCCGCCACCGGAACGTCCCGGATCAGCTCCTGAAGCTCGAGAACCTTCTGACCGTCAAGCACGTGCTCGAGCGTATAAGTGTGGCGCTCGGTCGTCTGCCGGATAATCTGAAGCTCCTCCGCCTCGCCCGGATAGCTCACGCGGATCATGAACATGAACCGGTCGAGCTGCGCCTCGGGCAACGGATACGTCCCCTCCTGTTCGATCGGGTTCTGCGTCGCGAGCACGAAGAACGGCTGAGGAAGATCATGTCGCGTGCCCCCGGCCGTGACGTGATGCTCCTGCATCGCTTCGAGCAGCGCCGCCTGCGTCTTGGGCGGTGTGCGGTTGATCTCATCCGCCAGGATCACGTTCGCGAACACCGGTCCCTTCACGAAGCGCAGCTCCCGCTTGCCGGTGGTGCGGTCCTCCTCGATCACCTCCGTCCCCGTGATGTCCGAGGGCATCAGGTCGGGTGTGAACTGAATCCGGTTGAACTCCAGACTCAGCGTCCGCGCGATCGTCGAGACCAGGAGCGTTTTGGCCAGCCCCGGAACCCCCACCAGCACCGCGTGCCCACGGCAGAACAGCGCCATAAATACCTGGTCGATCACTTCCTTCTGACCGACCACAGCCTTGCCCACCTGCTCGTGAAGCTGGCGCGATGCCTCGCGCACACGCTCGAGCAGGGCTTCGGGCGTTTCGCGGCCGGCCGGGGCGGGATTCTCTTGCGTCATGCGGCCTCCTGTGCGGGAGTCGACGGGGCGGGTAAGAGCCAAAGTATAGCCAACGTATCGGTACAATCGTCATCCATGCCGGAATTACCGGAGGTCGAAGCCATCCGCCGGGGACTCCTCGGCACGATCCTCGGCCGGCGCATCACCGCCGTCACCTTCGCCCGCGCGGACATCATTCGCCCCAACCCTCATACGCCCGATCCCGCCCGCCTGCTCGCCGGATGCGAAATCACCGCCATCCACCGCCACGGCAAACAACTCGCCCTCATTGGAACCACGCCCGAAAAAGACAAACGCGTCGTCTGCATCCAGCTTGGCATGAGCGGTTCACTCTGCCTCCACCAGGGACAAAACGGCCTGGACCGTCACTGCCACGTCACCTGGTCCCTCGACTCCCCCCAAAGCACGCCCCCGACCACCCTCGTCTTCCGCGATCCCCGCCGTTTCGGCGGGCTGCGCCTCTTCGATTCACTCGATGCCCTCCACACCTCCCACTGGTCCAACCTCGGACCCGATGCCCTCCTGATACGCCCGCGCCTCCTCCATCGACGCCTCTCCGAAACCGCGCGCCCGATCAAAGCCGCGCTTCTCGACCAGGCCGTCCTCGCGGGCCTGGGCAATATCTACGTCGATGAGCTGCTCTTCGCTTCCCGCCTCCACCCTCTCACCCCCGCCGACACTTTATCCCTGAACGATGTTCAGCACATGGTTCGACGCATGCGCACGCTCCTCCATCGCGCCGTTAGCGCCGGAGGGTCCACCTTCCGCGATTACCGCGATGCCGCCGGAAACCCCGGCGACTACCAGTCCCGCCACCGCGTGTATGGCCGCGCTGGTCAGCCCTGCACCTTTTGCGGAATCCTCCTCCAGCCCCTTCTCGTCGCCAGCCGATCCACCACCTTCTGCCCCCGCTGTCAGCCGCTCCCCCCCGCTCCCTCTCCTATGGATAAGAGAAAGAATCTTTCCTTCCTTCGATAGAACCTTTGGCGCTTTGTGTATATAACCCTTGCCTTGCGTATAAGTTCTTTTATATAGGCTGCTAACATCGTGAATGCCAGCCGGGAGAACCTGTCCATAACCCCCGCCCGCCTGTCAACGCCAGACGCATCCTGTCAGGAACCCCTGGCCCCAGCGGCTGGAACTCTGTTCAGCGACCGCGCCCGGCCACCCGGCGCGCCATCAACCGTCGGACAATCCACATGGCACACACACCGTTGTTGACAAGCTTGAACCGTGTTCAACCCGCCGCACGAAGCGCCAAGATCAGCTCCACCTTCCCGATGTGCTCATCCAGACGCTGGGCGATCTCCCCCGCTGACAGCCCCTGATCCGCCAGCGCATACACCGAACGCGCCACCGGATCACTCCCGCATTCCTGAAGTGCGCTCACACCTTCAAGCCGCGGTCCCGACGTTGGCGACGGCATCGACCGCGCCTCAACCGACGCCGTACGCAGCTGCGCGATCTTCTCCTCCGCTTCACGGATCACTTTCTCCAAAGCCAGCGTCTTGGCATCCAGCTTCGCGCCGAACTCCCGCGCAAGCTGTTCGACCTGGACCATGAGCTGCTCAAGATCACCCCGCACGCCTCGAAGCTGACGGTCTTGCTCGATCTGCTCCAGGGTCGTCGGCCGATTCGCTCCCGCCCGCCGACGTTTACGCAGCTTTGCCAGCAGCGCCGTCGTCATCAACAGCACCGCCCCCACCAGCAGAAGATCCGCCGGCTTGAACGCCTGTCCCAGCAAGCCCAGCACCAGCACCTTCAATTCCATCATCCTTCGAGCACACCCCTTGAAAAGGACCGCTGTGAGACGTTATCGGCCGATGCTCACCCCTTTCCCCAGCCTTCCTCTCCTGTGTCCTTTTTCGTCATTCGGGCTTGGTCATTCGTCATTTCCCCCCCCGATCCGTAAAGTGCGCATCCCCGGATCACACCTCCCGGAACGCTGTTTCCCCCATGCCCACGGAACCTGCGCATCACCCATTGACCCGATCCATCGCCGCAGCTCTCCGCCGGCGCTGCGGCGTGCGCGAGGGGGATCACCTCCTCGTCGCCGTCAGCGGTGGGGCCGACTCGGTGGCACTGCTCCGCGCCCTGGCCGCCATCGCT
>JBGTFI010000339.1:0-1820 GCA_041747335.1 Phycisphaeraceae bacterium
GCCGGCGCACGCAGGACATCGCCCGCTTCCTCTGCTCGCTCACGCCCGAGGGCACGACCGACTTCGGCCGCGCCGCCAAGCGCATCGCCATGACCCGGCGCGGCAAGGGCATCATGCTCGTCCTGTCCGACTTCTTCATGAAGGAGGGCTACGAGACCGGCCTGCGCCTGCTCTCCGGGCGCGGCTACGACGTCTTCGCCCTCCAGGTCCTCGCCCCGCAGGAGGTCAACCCCGAGATCGCCGGCGATTTGCGCCTGGTGGACATCGAGGACCAGGACCACGCCGAGGTGACGATCTCCGCCCCCCTGCTCAAGAAGTACAAGCAGAACCTGGCCGCGTACTGCGAGGACCTCCGCACCTTCTGCGCCCGGCGCGAGATCACCGCTCTGACCATCCAGACCGACACCCCGATCGACACCCTCCTGCTCGACTACATGCGCAAACGGGGGCTGCTGCGATGACCGGCCCGCTCCCCCAACGAGCCCGGAGCGTAAGCGACGGGGTTCCTCCCAGCCGCGTGCGTAAGCACGCGGACTCACCCCGGTCGCTTTACGACCACCCGTGCTGGTCGACCTCGCAAAGAGCCCCTGCCGGAAGGGAGGGTATGGGTCGGACGCGACATGTCACACGACTCGGATTCTTCACGGCGATCTCGGTTTTCTTCGTACTCACCGGTTGCCAAACGCTCCACGCGGACCTTTCGGATGCCGAGATGGAAGCAAAGGTGCGTGACAACTTCGAGCCGGGCATGTCCTATGCCGACACCGAGAAACGGCTGTACCGGATGAACTGGATTGAAGGAATCTATCGAACGGATGAGAACGATCTTCGGGCGACCATATGGCCCAAGAAGTTCCTCGGCTTGGTTGGTGGCATCCTCGATTACTACGGCCGTGAGATTCTGCTATTCCGCTTCGGCAACGACGACGCACTCGACGAAGTCGTGTTCCGACCGGGAACCTCCTCTTCCAGAAAGGATCGGGGTGAGCTGGTCATCAACCTAGAGGAGAACCCGTGACCCTCGCGATGTCGATCACTGTGTCCCTGACACACCAAATGGCCCCGACCGCACGGGAGGGGATGGGTTGCGCGTCACGCAACCACGGGGCGATGGGCGCTCGCGGGGTGCCACGGGTTGACCCGAAGGGCAACCCGTGCCGCCGAACGCCCGGACCCGAAGGGAGGGTCTCGTGACCTTCAAAGCGCCAATCGTCGCGGGCATGGGCTTCTTGTTCGTATTCATGAATCTCTTGATTGCGTGCCTTGCCGTGGTCAGCGTCGTGCAGCATCCGCCCACCCGCGCGTTTGAGTTCAGTGAGATCGAGCTGAATGGCACTCTGTCTTTGGCAATGATAACGCTGATCTGCACATTCACGGGAACTGGGATGGGACTGAACCTGATGAGTGTGGCCTCTGGTTCCGATCAGCGATCCCTGCACTATCGATCACTCGGGAAGTGGTATGTCCGACTCAGTTTGATCGCCGGATCTACATCGATCATCTTCGCGCTGATCATCGCCGGCCCGATCCTTCTCGGGCAAGGGCCCACCCCATGACCTTCACCACCCCCCTCCTCGCCGCCATCGTCGCCGCGATCGCCATCCCCACGCTGATCATCCTCTACTTCCTCAAGCTCCGGCGCAAGCCGCTCGACGTGTCCACCACGCTGCTGTGGAAGAAGGCCGTCATGGACATCCAGGCCAACGCCCCCTTCCAGAAGCTCCGGCGCAACATCCTGCTCATCCTCCAGCTCATCGCCCTGGCCGTGCTCATCGCCGCCCTCGCCCAGCCGCGGACGAACCTCGAAGCCGCGCTCGGCG